>JABGPV010000245.1 GCA_018644785.1 Deltaproteobacteria bacterium
CGCCTGTTCATCGGGAGGTGCAGCCATCGCAATGGCGCTTGCCCTGTTGAAAACCGGCAAATTCAAAAAAATTCTGGCGGGCGGTGCTGAATCATTGTGCCGTCTCACCTATTTCGGTTTTCATTCCCTGCAACTGATTGACCCACACGGGTCCCGTCCCCTGGACAGGGACCGAAAGGGCCTCACAGTTTCCGAGGGGGCGGGGATGCTGCTTCTTGAGGGAAAAGATAAAGCCATTGATCCTGAGGCCATTGAGGTCCTCGGCGCAGGCTTGGGTTGCGATGCCTACCATCCCGCTTCTCCGGATCCCGAAGGCGACGGAGCACTTTCCGCCATGAAAGAGGCCCTGAAGGATGCGGGCATAAGCCCGTCTGAGATCGATTATGTCAATCTCCATGGTACGGGCACCATTGACAATGATCTGGCAGAAGCCAAAGCCTTCAATCGTCTGTTTGATGAGGAACAACCGCTTGTTTCTTCGGTTAAGGGGGCCTTTGGACACACTCTTTCAGCGGCAGGGGCCATTGAGGCGGTTGTTTCGGCCAAATGCGTTGAAGCAGGCATGGCGCCGGGTAGCGTGGGGTGCCACACACTCGACCCCCGGTTGAAATTGAGCCCGTTGAAAGAATCGGCGGTGGCGCTCATCAGGACTGTCCTGTCAAACGCTTTTGGATTTGGCGGCAGCAACGCGAGTATTGTAATCGGAAGGTCTAGAGAAACACAGGGCGCCGCATCCCCGTTGCCCGTGCCTTTGGCGGTAACAGGTATTGCCTGTATAACAGGCGCAGGGGATATTTCCGAGACGCTGAACGCTTTTGCCAAGGGTCTGAACTGCCGGGGGTTGCTTTCCGAAAAGGAGATTTCCCGACCCCTTTCTACCCGAGCTGTCAGACGTCTCAAACGGCTTTCGCGAATGGGTCTGTCCCTGGCCACGGCTGCTTTTGAGAATGCCGGGAACCACAAAGAACCGGGCTCCGTATTTTTCGGCACCGGATGGGGGGGCCTTTCGGAAACCCATGATTTCCTAGAAGCACTGTACGAAACAGACGAACGGTTTTCAAGCCCCACGGATTTCATGGGTTCCGTTCACAATGCCACGGCCGGTCGAATTGCCGTAAAATATAGTGCCAAGGGGCCCAACATCACCACCACCGGCGGGGACTACTCCTTTGAACAAGCATTGATGTCGGCCCATCTTATGACAACAGAGACGGATAAACCGGTCCTGATCATGGGGGCTGATGAATTTCATCCGGAGTTGTCCGGGATTTTTGATGCTTCCGTTAGAAAGGCTGAGACACCTTCAGACGGCGGGGGCGCACTTTTGGTGGGGCGGGGAAAACCGGGTTCAGGCCTGAAGCTGGAACCTTTATTTTATGAAAATGCAAATGAAAACCCCCATGTGATTTCATCCCTTGTACAATGTCTGGGAGGAACTGAAAAAATAAACCTCGATTTTGGCGCTGTTTTTGCGGGGTTGCCCGCTGCGTCCCGCATCATGGGCAGAAAACAGCTGGATTTATTCATTCAAACCGCCGGGTTCAACGGGCCGGTTATTGATTACCGCCGTTACCTGGGCGAGTTTGCCTCGGCATCGGCAGTGGCAACCGTCCTTGCGGCATCATTGTTGAAAACCGGGAAGATTTCTTCTACACTGACGGGGAAAGAGCCTGTTGATCTAAACGGAAAAGGGATTATTTTGTTGGGACTGGGTAACTTTGTCACGGCTGTGGCCGTAAGTAGTGCCTGAACGAAAAAGCTGTTCAGGCACAGTTTTAAGTTTTAAGTTTCGGGTTTTAAGTTGAAAAGATCAGGTCAGAGAGAGGATCGTCATGAAAGTCCTGCTGATTTCAGCCAATACTCTTACAACACCCTATCCGGTATACCCGTTGGGTCTTGACCACGTGGCGAATGCCATTTCGTCGGATCATGACGTGCGGATTGCGGACGTCAATGCGCTGGGTGGCATTGAACCGTTGATCCGGATCATCGATTCGTTTGATCCGGATGTAATCGGTATGTCCCTAAGGAACATCGATAACACCGATCAAACAGACCAGCAGAGTTTTATAGCGGAATACCAGCGTCTCGCGGGTTTGATTCGGAAGGCCACCCGGGCGACCCTGGTGCTTGGGGGCAGTGGTTTTACCTTGTTTCCCGATGAGATGATGGCTATGCTCGGCGCCGATTATGGCATTGTGGGTGAAGGGGAGCGCCTGGCGGATCTGCTGAGGTCAATGGAAAAAAAGGCGCCGATTGTGGGGATCCCCGGGGTGGTAACCCCCAAAGGGTCCAAAGATATCCCGCCCCCGCTGGCGGGTCCGTACAGCCGAAAACAGTTGCCCGAAAGCACTCACCTGCAGTATTATCTCAAAAACGGCGGGATGCTGAACCTTCAGACCAAACGGGGGTGCCCGTTTCGGTGCATCTATTGCACCTACCCCCACATTGAAGGCAGAAAGCTGCGTTTGATCTCACCGGAAGCAGCAGCAAAAGACGCGTCACGGCTTGAGGCGGCGGGCGCAAAGTACTTTTTTGTGACGGATTCCGTATTCAATTCCCATACCGACCACAGTATGGCGGTGGCCGAAGCCTTTATTGCGGCCGGGCTTAAGATTCCCTGGGGGGCTTTTTTCGCGCCCATGGAACCTCCCAGAGGATACTTTGAACTGATGGCGCAGGCGGGTCTTACACATGCGGAATTCGGCACCGAGTCCATGTGCGATGCCGTGCTCGACCGCTACGGAAAACCGTTTCACACAAAGGATGTTTATAACGCCCACCAAGCGGCTATTGGAGCCGGGTTATACGTATCCCATTTTTTCCTGCTCGGGGGGCCCGGTGAAGATAGGGATTCCATTGACGAAACGCTAAGCAACATTGAGAAGCTCAACCGCAGTGTCTTCTTTTTTTTCCCCGCTTTGCGTATCTATCCGCATACGGATCTTTATGACATCGCTGTGGGGGAAAGGCAAATATCCGTTTCCCGGAATCTTCTTGAGCCATGCTTCTACGCCTCTCACAAGATCCCCCGGGATGAAATCCTTGAGCGGCTTGAGACCCATGGGGCGAAACGCCCCAACTGGGTTGTGGGTGCAGGCGGTGAAGCCACAGCCGAAATTGTAGCCCGACTATATGAACGGGGGCACACGGGACCGCTGTGGGAGCATTTGATTCAGTAAGGGCTGATGGTAATGAAATGGTATTCCATATTGGGCCTTCAAGCCTCAGATGACGATCAAATAATTTTAGATGCTGAGGTACTGCCCGAATCCCCCTGGTTTGACGGTCATTTCCCTGAAAATCCAACACTTCCGGGAATCGCACAACTGGAAATGGCCATTGATGCGATCCAGCTTGTGAGTAAACGGAATTTATCGGTTACAGGATTCAGAAAGGTCCGTTTTAAACGGGTTATACGGCCCGGCGAAAAACTGAAGGTTATCGCCACGCCCAGAAAACCGCAGGAAGGATCTTACGCCTTTCGCATCCTGGTTGAAGATGAACTGGCATGTAATGGCGTGCTTTTTGTGAAGGACCTGGACACAGAAAATATGAAGGAGGAAACACCGTGAAAAAAGATTTAAAGGACATCACCGTCCATATTGCGAAAATTATGATTGATGAACTGAAACTGGAGGATGTCACCCCTGAAACATTTGACCCTGAAATTGATCTGGTGGACGAGGTGGGCATTGACAGTATGGATCTGGCCACGGTGGCCCTGGTCCTTCAGGATGAATACGGCATCAGGATTGATGAAGACGACTACATAAAACTGACGACCATCAACCGGATCGCCGAATATGTGAATGAAAAGATGTAAGTAAAAATGTTTCGGTTGTCGACTCGCAAGAAACGGTCGGAAAGACAAGGATGTCAGATCAATTTCTTCCCCTTTTTTTGGGAAGTAAACAAATTACACAGGAGGTAATCCAATGATCTTCCGTCGTTATACGCTGAAAATCATCTTTTTCTTCGGTATCACGCTGTGCATCGCCGGGTGTTCGGATGATGTCGATTTCACCCCCCCTGCCGGCAACACCGAAACAGCGATCACGCACTACTCATTTGGCAAAATGGTCATCGATGGCCAGGACCAAGTTTCAGATCTGGTCATTTTGCCAGGGGGCAAAGTAAGATACTGGGGATTCGACCCTGATAACAACCATATTTTCTCCAAAAAAATTATTGAGGACTTAATCACCGACAAGGTCAAGGCTATTATCATCGGCACCGGATATAACGGGGCCGCTTCCCTGAACAACGAGGCGCAGGAATTGGTCGAACAAATCAGGGGCAAGGGGATTCAGGTCCATATCATGCCTACAAGCAAAGCCGTAAAATTATTCAACGCGTCATCAAAGAAAGGATTGCTTGCCTGTTTCCACTTGAATTGCTGATGGCGTGTACCGATTGACAATCACTGATTATTGCTTTTCGGAAGTTGGCCATGATAAGGGGAAATGACAGGAAACCTGTCTGTGTTCGATTTCACGAATTGAAGGCGGTGTTTTTTCACACAAATCCTGCCGGTTCGGGCACCTGGGAAAAAAGGGGCAGCCCTTCGAACTCACCTCCCTTGATTTGGTTTTACCCGCCTTCTGCCACTTTCCATCGGCGCTCTCCAGCAACATTCTTGTGTACGGGTGCGCAGGCTGGGAAAGGATGAGCGATGCCATTCCCAGTTCCACCAGCCCGCCTGCCAGCATGATGCCCATGCGATCGCTGATCTTACGGGCAAGGGCAATGTCGTGGCTGACAAACAGCATGGTCAGGCCCCGATCGGTCTGAAGGTCAAGGAGCAGTTTCATCACCTTGGCCTGAACGCTTGGGTCCAGTGCACTGGTAGGCTCGTCGGCGATTAAAAGAGACGGGGAAAGGATGAGCGCCCGGGCAATGCAGACCCGCTGAAGAGCCCCCATATTCAATTCATGGGGATACCGCCCCAAAAATGCATCATCCGTGGACAGGTGCACATCCGCCAGAACGGACTTAACCATTTTCCGTTTTTCTTCTTTGCCTTTTCCAACGCCATGGATGTTCAGGGGTTCAGCCACGGCATCATATACGGTAAACCGGTGGCTGATGGATTGCGCGGGATTCTGGTAAACCACACCAATCCGTTTGGCAATAGCTCCGGCATCCTTTTTCAGCCATTCCTCCATGTCACGGTCTTCAAAAATTCGGCGCCCCCGGTCCTGCTCGACCACCCCCGCCGCAATCATTGCCAGCGTGGTCTTTCCCGATCCGGTCTCACCCACCAGGGAGAGCAATTCTCCCGCCTTCAGCACCAGATCGGTGGGGTTGAGGGCCACGGTACTGTCATATCGTTTGGTCACTCCTTCAAAAGAAAGCCTGTTGACAATGCCGTGGCGTAGACACCGGACCTGGTGATTTCCCACCGCTTCAAGGTTCACAACGCCGGTTTTGCAAACTTCAACGGCCTGGGTGCAACGACCCTGAAACAGGCATCCCGTTGGCGGCGCGTGTCCGTTTGCGTGAGCGGATTCGGGGATCTGGATGTGGGAGTGGTGATATTGGGCTTTGTCATGGCGGCCGTGCTGGTGCACCAGACGGTAAAATGCGTCACCTCGAATGCCGCCCAGGTCCCTGGCCGTGCCCATGGTGGGATAAGACCTTCCCAGGGCCATGGTGTAGGGATGAATGGGATTTGACAGCATTTCAACCGCCGGCAGGGTTTCCATCACCTGCCCCAGATAGAGCACGGCCATTTCATCCCCGTGGCGCACGGCAAAGTCCAGATCGTGGGTGATCAAAAGGATGCCTTTACCCCGCTTCCGGTAATCCCCGATCATTTCCCCCACAACGTTTTTATTCAAGGCATCCAAGGCAGAGGTCGGTTCATCCAGGATCAGGATGTCAGGATCCAGGATCGTAGCCATGGCCAGAAGACTTCTCTGAACCTGTCCGCCGCTCAATTGGTGAGGGTATCGCCCATGGCATGATTCGGGCAGGCCCATATCAAAAAGTGCCCGGGAGGCGCGTTTCAAGGCCGATTTTCGATTTTCCCCACCCTTCTCCATGGCGGGTTCCGCCACCTGGTCAATGACCCGGTAGGCAGGATTCAGGGTCTCGGCGCCGTTTTGAAAGACCATTGAAATCTTCTGCCATCGCATTTGGTTAAGGGCCGTTTCATTAGCAAAATCAATCTCCCGATCATTTAGAAATATCTGCCCAACTGTTTCGGCATTTTCAGGCAACAGCCCCAGACAGGCCTTTCCCAGGGTTGTCTTGCCGGACCCCGACTCCCCCACCAGGGCAAGGCACTGCCCCCTTTTGACCACCAGGGTGGCCTCCTCAACCGCCTGGATGCTGTGACCCCCGTCCCGGTATATGACACTGAAATCCTTGATCATCAAACTCATGGGGTCCTCCCGGGCAGACTTACCTTCAAACGCGGGTCCACCACCTTTTCCAGGCTGATGGCCAGGAATGTGACCATCATGATGAGCAGGGACAAACAGACGATGGGGGGGGAAAGCCAGTGCCACCAGATATCCATATAATAGAATTGAAGGGCGTAGTTGATCATCATTCCCAGGGATTTCCGGCTGGGATCCAGAAGGCCCAAAAAAGCAAGCGATACTTCCATGAACATGGCCATGCGGGCCTTTGCGGCAAATCCGATGAGATACAGGGGGAACATCTCCGGAATGAGATGCCTGATGATAATGTATCCGCTGCCGCCCCCCATCTGCCGGGCGGCACGAACGTGAAGGCTTTGCTTGAGGGTCAGGGTCTGAGCACGAATGGTTTTGCTGATGGTGGGCCACATGAGTCCTGACAGGATCAGGGCAAGAACATGGGGCGACGGGCGAAACAGCGCGGCCACGAGGATCAGAATCATAATGGCGGGTGTGGCCAGGAGTACATCGGCCAGACGCATGAGAATCAGATCCACCACACCCTCGAACCATCCCGCCAGGGCGCCCAGAAGCACCCCCAAAACCAGGGCGGCCGATGCACTGATCATCCCGAAAATCATGGTATTGCGGATGGCGTAGAGCAGCTCTGAAAAAATATCCTGACCCCCGTCGTTGACGCCCAGGAGGTGCGTCAGGGACGGGGGCGAAAGGGGGACAAAATCCATGTTCCAGGGGCTGAACGGGGCCAGAATCGGCCCCAGAACGGTGACCATCAGGAAGAAAACACTCAAGGTCATCCCGGACAAAAACCAGGGGTCCCGGCGGAGTGTGCCATGGACGTTAACGTGCATAATGAGTCCTGGGGTCAATGAACCGGTAGACAAATTCCAATGCGAAGAAAATGGTTAGAATGATCAGGGAACTCATGAGCACCACCGCCTGAATCACCGGCAGGTCCCGCGCTGCAATGGCATTGTAGAGGAGGGTGCCCACCCCGGGATAAGCATTGATTTTTTCCACCACCAGGGCGCCGGTAATCATGAAGGCCAAACGCATTCCAAACCGTGTAACCACGGGAA
>JABGPV010000246.1 GCA_018644785.1 Deltaproteobacteria bacterium
CAAATTCGCCGTTATCCTTAAAGCCCTGCAGTGTTTCTGCCAGGATATAGTTGGAGATATAAACCTCTTCCTCCGCCTCCAGGAGTTCCCGAAGGCATACTCGTGGAACGCTTGAAACGCCGTTGAAGAAATCGATCCACACAGATGTATCAACCAATATCTTCAAAGCGGTTCTCCCTCATTTCTTTCAGATTTCCCTCCCAGTGCAGCTTTCCCTCAAGCGCTAAAATGGCCTTTCTCTTCTTGCGGTTTACCAGCTCTTTCAGCGCGTAGTTCACCAGTTCTCGCTTGGTCTTCAGACCGGTGTATGTCAAACCTTCCTCAATCAAGTTGTCATCAATGACGACATTTGTGCGCATGAACAAGCCCTCCCTATACACTTAGATACGCTGTTGTTATGTGCATGTCAAGCCTTTGCGGGGAAATCCCCATGTTCAGATTATGATTTCTAAAATAAGTAGGAATCCCGGAATTCTGCTGCTACCCTGGCCGCTTTCCCGGGTGTTATGAGGCTCATCATTCGCTTATTTCGATAGGGTGAGCTTTCACCAGGCCCATTAGAAACAATAAAGGTGTACCATGGGTGTACCAAACAGGGAGAAATGCATCAACAGACATAAAAAGGGGCCATGGCTGGAACGCCATAACCCCTTAATTTCATGTGGTGCCTAGGACGAGAATCGAACTCGTACAGGGACAAGCCCCGAGGGATTTTAAGTCCCTTGCGTCTACCAATTCCGCCACCCAGGCGAGGATGATATTCTTATATTTCGCCTCACTTGCTGTCAAGCTCTTATTGATCGCCAAATAAGCCCTTGTTCTGAATTTACACTTCGGATATGGTATGCCCCCGTAGGCGTCATGGCGAAAAAGGCCCTTAAAACAGCACAATGGTAGAAGAATATGCATGATCAAAAAATTGTTTTTTTTGGCTGTCCCCTGGACAGTGATGAAAGGGATGAGTCGGTCCAGGAAAAACTGACCGCCATGTCTCACGGACCAAAGGAGGATGACCCTTACGCTTATGTCATGGGGTTTATCCGAAATGAAATAGACCAGGGCCTGTGGGAGGAAATCGGGTCTCTGGAGGTGCCGGAGTGGCTTCGTCCCATTCCCCCCGCCGGGGAAAAGGGAAATATCAATGTGGAGCGCTTTGTCTCGTTTATCGATCATGACGGGTGCCGAACTTTTGCGGAAATGATCGGAGAGCATGTGATTGAAAAAGTGTACCCTCAGGTTCCCTGCATGCTGACTGTGGACCATTCCTTGACCGGCGGGGTATTTAACAAACTGACAACGCTTGTCTCCCCTGAAAAAGTGAGCCTGGTGGTCTTGGACAGCCACACCGATGCGCTCACCGCGCCCCTGTTATCGGATGCCATTGGCTATGATATGGATAACAACCCGGATTCCCTTTATGATGAAAACGATCCCTATTTAAAAAACCGGCCGGAATCGTACAATGCCTCATCCTTCCTTTACCATCTCCTGGCGGAAGGGACTGTCCAGCCGAAAAATCTCTACATCATCGGCATTGGGGATTATCCTCCCAAACACTCATTCAGGATCAAAGACCCGCGCATCAAAAGGTATTCCGGGCACTACTCGGGGCTCAAGAAAAGGGGCGTCACCCTGATTACCAAAAAGGAATTGATGAGCAGTCCTTCAAAGGTTCGCAATATCCTCAAGCGGATTGACACGCCCCATATGTATGTATCCGTAGACATGGATGTGGGTGCCGGAAATGCGCTTAGCGGGGTGCGATTCACAAACCGTCGGGGCTTGAACGAAAAACAGATCTATCGAATATCCGAACTGCTTCACGAACGGTTATCCGGCGGCGTGAACCTGATCGGCATGGACCTTACGGAATTCAATCCCAGAGCAATTGATCCATCGTCCGTCCCCTCCGGTGATAGAACATACAGGATTGCCGCGAACCTGATTCGAAAACTCTGCTTTGGATTGAAAGAGATGTAATCACGACAGTTTCGGTATTGAGCGGAGAGGCTTTTCATGCTATACTTGAAACATAAGTGGTCATTATCCGATCAGCATATCAAAGGACCGCAGCTGGGAAATGACAGCTGTTTTATTGCTTAAATCAAAGGAGGGACCCATGTGGGAATACACCGATAAGGTCAAGGAACATTTCATGAATCCAAGGAATGTGGGTGAGGTAGAGGATGCAGAAGGCGTTGCCGAGGTTGGTTCCATGTCTTGCGGCGATGCCCTTAAGCTCACCTTTAAAACTGATGAGACGGGCAAGATAGCCGATGCAAAATTTAAGACATTCGGATGTGCCAGCGCCATTGCCTCTTCTTCGGCCCTCACGGAAATGATCAAGGGCAAAACCATCGAAGAAGCCGAGAAAATCAGCAACGAAGATATCGCAGACTACCTCGGCGGGCTTCCCAAGGAAAAAATGCACTGTTCCGTTCTGGGCCAACAGGCGTTGACCGAGGCCATTGCCCATTATAAAGGGGAAGCCATTGAGGAAAAAGAAGGGGAAGTGGTTTGTGAATGTTTTGGTATTACGGATATGGAAATCGAAACGGCGGTCAGGGAGAACAATCTATCAACCATTGAAGATGTCACCAACTACACCAAAGCAGGGGGTGGTTGTGAAAACTGCCATGACGCTATTAAAGATATCATCCGGAAGGTCAGTGGAGAGGAGAAACCCCCAGCTCGGCCGCCACTTTCCAATATGCAGAAAATAAAGAAAATCGAAGAAACCATTCAAAACGAAATCAGCCCTTCCCTGAAACAGGATGGTGGCAACATTGAACTGGTGGACGTTATCGGCAACCGGGTGCTGGTCAAGATGCAGGGGAGTTGTGCGGTGTGCAAAGCCTCACAGTTGACCCTCAAGAATTTCGTGGAAGTGAAGCTCAAAGAGATGGTGTGGCCGGACCTGGTGGTGGAGGAGGTGACGTCATGAAAACAATCTATCTCGATAACAATGCCACCACGCAGGTGGCCCCCGAAGTGCTGGAAGAAATGATGCCCTATTTTCATGAGTTATACGGCAACCCATCAAGCGCCCATACATTTGGCGGGCAGGTGGGCAAAAAGATCCGTGAAGCCCGTGAAAGTGTTGCCGAATTCCTTGGGGTTGATCCGGAAGAAATCCTATTCACCAGTTGCGGGTCGGAGAGTGACAACGCCGCCATACGGTCCGCTCTGGAGTTGAACCCCGATAAACGCCATATCGTGACCAGCCGCGTGGAGCATCCGGCCATTAAATCTTTTTGCGAATATCTGGCCGGTAACGGATACCGGGTCACGGAAATTCCAGTGGATAGCCAAGGAAACCTGGATATGGGGGCTTATGAGGAGAGCCTTACTTCGGATACGGCCATCGCCAGCATCATGTGGGGCAACAACGAAACGGGTGTTATTTTCCCCGTGGAGGAAGCCGCTGTCCTTGCCAAAGAACGCGGGATCCTGTTTCATTCGGACGGGGTTCAAGTTGCGGGGAAAATTCCCATAAATATGAAAAGCAGCAGCATCGATATGTTGTCCCTGTCAGGCCATAAGCTCCATGGTCCCAAAGGCGTGGGAATTCTCTATGTCAAAAAAGGGGTTCCCTTTTCCCCTTTCATTATCGGTGGTCACCAGGAGATGGGGCGGCGGGGCGGTACGGAGAACACCGCCAGCGTTATGGGCATGGGAAAAGCCTGTCAACTGGCATTGGCGAACATGGAAGATGAAAATACGCGGGTGAAGGATCTTCGAGACAAATTGGAGCGGGAAATTCTCAACAGGGTTCCCAAGACTCAGGTCAACGGGGGGCAATCCGAACGCCTGCCCAATACCAGCAACATCAGTTTTGGATTCATTGAGGGGGAGGCGATTCTGCTTCAAATGGATGGCTACGGTATCTGCGCTTCTTCAGGTTCCGCCTGCACATCGGGATCCCTGCAGCCTTCCCATGTGCTTCGTGCCATGGGGGTTCCCTTTACCATGGCCCACGGCTCCATCCGTTTCAGCCTGAGTATTTATAACACGGCGGAAGAGATTGATTTTGTGGTGGAAACCATGCCCCCCATCATTGAAAAACTGAGAAATATGTCTCCCTTCTGGGAGGGAAAAGCCAAGAGTTGCGGTGCTGATAAGATGCTTTTTTGAAAAGGTGTAAGGTCTGTGGATCCTGAACTGAAAGAAAAACAATGCGACATCGAGATAAAAAACTCCCGGAAATTCCGGAGTGAAATCCCCGGTATTGTGGATGAACTGGTCATGTCCTGCAGTCGTGAGGACTGTTTCGATCACATCGGATTGGAACCCATCTCTTCCAGGGAAGCCATTATCGATCTTCTTCATCGGGCTTTTCGCATTCTCTACCCGGGTTATTTCATTCAGAAGCGGGTGGATGAGGTAAATTTAAGCTACTATTTCGGCCAGGAAATCACCGAATTTTTTGAGATCCTCTCCCAGCAGATTACCCTGGCTGTTCGTCACGACTGCATTCGCTATGAACAACCCTGCAGCCTCTGCCAGGAGCGGGGCGAAGAAGCCGCCATCGATTTCGGCAAACAGTTGTCTCAGATCCGAGCCTTGCTGGCCAAAGACATTCGTGCTGCGCGGGAAGGGGACCCGGCGGCCGCGAGTTTTGATGAGATCATATTCAGCTATCCGGGGCTTTACGCCATTACGGTCTACCGGATGGCCCACCTGCTCTCTGAACAGGGCATTCCCCTGATTCCCCGCATCATGACCGAATACGCCCATAGCCGCACGGGCATCGACATCCATCCTGGCGCCCATATCGGGGAGAGCTTTTTCATTGATCACGGCACGGGCGTGGTGGTGGGAGAGACGTCCGAGATCGGCGATCGGGTCCGGCTTTACCAGGGTGTCACTCTGGGAGCCCTGTCCATCCCCAAAGAAGCGGTACCGCAGCTCACCAGCCGCAAGCGCCATCCGAGCGTTGAAGACGATGTGATCATATACGCCGGCAGCACTATTCTGGGTGGCGACACGGTCATCGGCGCTCGTTCGGTGATCGGCGGCAATGTATGGCTCACCGAGTCGGTTCCCCCCGACACCCTGGTTTTCGCTAAAAAACCCGAACTGGTTTTTAAGGAACGAAACCGCTGAACTCTCCGAAAGATGAAAGGAGCTGAAATGACAAGAATATTTTCTCATGGTTCCAACACCATCGGATCTACCCCACTGATTCGCCTGGATGCCCTTGCCCGGGGGGTGTCGGCCACAATTCTTGTGAAACTGGAATTCAGAAACCCGCTCGGCAGCGTCAAAGATCGCATTGCCCTTTCCATGATCGAAGCCGCCGAGAAGGAAGGGCTGATCAAGGAAGATACGGTGATTGTGGAACCGACCAGCGGCAATACGGGCATTGGGCTGGCGTTTGTCTGCGCTGAAAAAAAATACAAGCTGACCCTCACCATGCCGGAGACCATGAGCCTGGAACGACGGAAGCTGTTAACACACCTGGGGGCCGAGCTGGTCCTGACGCCGGGCGGTGAAGGGATGAAAGGGGCCATTCAAAAGGCGATGGAAATTATTTCGGATACCCCGAATGCTTATATGCCCGACCAGTTTTCCAATCCGGCCAACCCTGAAATTCACCGGAAAACCACGGCTGAAGAGATATGGCTGGATACGGAAGGGGCGGTGGATCTGCTGGTGGCAGGCGTCGGGACCGGGGGCACCATTACCGGTGTTTCCGAAGTGATCAAGGCGCGAAAGCCAGGGTTTAAATCCATCGCCGTTGAGCCTGCCGATTCGCCGATACTCTCAGGCGGAAACCCGGGGCCCCACAAAATTCAGGGGATCGGGGCGGGATTTGTGCCTCAAGTGCTCAATACGAATATCATTGATGAAATTATCACCGTGACCAATGATCAGGCCTTTGAGACGGCTCGAAATATGGCGTCAATGGAAGGGATTCTATGCGGTATTTCGTCAGGCGCAGCCGTATGGGCGGCCCTTACAGCAGCCGAAAAGCCTGAAAATGAAGGCAAAACCATTGTCGTCATCCTGCCCAGCACGGGAGAGCGGTATCTGAGTACACCGCTGTTTTTATGAGAGAAAATCATTTTCGGAACAGGGTCTGCCAGAAAACCCGTCCCCCCTTTATCAGAGCCGATAAAAGGGTTGTTATTTCCAGGAGCGGTTCCTGAATCCGTTCCTGAATCATGTATTCGAATTCTTTCAAATTGCGTGTGGTGTCCCTGACATGATCCAGGCTGTCGCCAACCTTGTCCAGATCCTTTTGAACGGATGTGAGTATTCCTCTCACTTCAGTGGTAATCCGGGTCACATCATGGCTGATGGGCGTCAGTTGCAGCCGGGCCGTTTCAAAGAATCTTTGTGCTTCTGAAAAGGCTTTGAAAGCTTTGACCAGAAATACCATCAGGAGAATGGTACTCAGCAGAAGCAACCCGGCAATCAACATAACGCTGGTGGAAATATCCATAATCTTGACACCTGTTCAAGTTTTGGTCAGGATTTCGGTTCTTTCTCATCCTTGTAGGCGGCCACACCGGCGTTGATCGCTTCCTTAATGCGGCCTTTTTCGTCTTTTATGGCGTCTTTTCCTATCGTATATTTCGATGCGGCTTTTTCTTCCAAATCCTCCAGGCTTGCTTTTGCCTCGTTCTTGAAATTTTCCAGTCTTTTCCGGCTTTCAGCGAGAATGTCCTCGGCCTTTTTCACGGCTTGCTCCAGTGTCAATTCAACATCATCTTTCAATTCCCGGCTTCGTCTGGAAATGTCTTCACGCATTTCCCTGCCTGTTTTGGGGGCAAGCAGCAGTGCGGCCACCGCACCGATAAGACCGCCGAACAGGAAGCCCTTAAAAAAGCCTGAATCTCCTCCATGCTCGTATGCCATGGTTTTCTCCTTGTACGGGCGCCCAGTTCAAAATTGGGTCTTTCGCCCCTACTCAATGATTTCAATGGCCTCAGCACCGCATTCCTGGGCCGCACGCCGGACAATCTCTTTATACTGCTCTGGGATTTCGTCAAATTTCACGATTGATTTCAATTCGTTTTCATCGTATTCAAATACCTGTGGACAAAGGTCGTTGCAATTCCGATCTCCCATGCACTGACTTGATATGATGGCTTTCATGGTTTTCTCCTTTCCTTGAATGAAATGACAATAAACGATAATATAAACGAGATGGGTTGAAAATGAGTTAAAACTGTCTATCACAAATACCGGTTTAGGAGACTGATGTCAATGATTGTGATGAGAAAATAATATTCTTGAGATAACCTTATTTGACGGGTCAAGGAGCAACTATGCAGAATCTGTTTAAAACAACCGACGATCTTTTGAAATCACTGGAATCGCTTGAATTCAGCCACCCGGTGACCCACATTTACAACCCCCTCAAATACGCCAGATCAGCCTATGATGAATATCTCAAGAGATATGGGGGAAGACGGAAAGAGGTGCTTCTGTTGGGGATGAACCCGGGC
>JABGPV010000247.1 GCA_018644785.1 Deltaproteobacteria bacterium
CGGTCGTCCAGGCGGGTCATGGCTTCAATGGCCATATCGGCACCTTTGTACGGCACCAGCCTGCCCACAAAGAGCAGCTTCAGCTTATCCCCGGTGCTCTTCCGGGGTGTTCCAATAAATTCTTTGAGAATGCCGTTTTCGTAAAAGAGGCTGATATGGTGTTCAATCCTGAACAACTCCTTCAACATGTTCATGGTGTAAGTGGAGCCTGCCAGGACCCTGTCCGCCTTTTTGTAGGTGTTGGCATAGCCGGGAAGCATCCTGGAAAATATTCTCAGAAAATTGAACCGGGCGAATTCTTTCCTGGCCACATCCGTGAACCCTTCCGGGAAGGGAACGCCCCCGTTCACCGGTCCCAAAAGGAATGGAACCTCGTGGCAGGCCTTTATGAGCTTGACTGGATATCTGGGAAGGATGGGGGTCATGGCATGGACCAGGTTATATTTTTTTTGCATGACACGCTTGGCATAGCGTTGGTAGACGAGTCGGTTGAACCCCCCGTAAACGGGATATGAAAGCGCATGCTGAAGGGGCCAGTTTACCCCGCCCCTGGATGTCAACCGGTTGACAAACCCATAATATTTTTTCAAACAGTCGCTTTCATGAATATAGTCAATTTCATGACCGCCTCTGACTTTCTCAAGGGCTACTCTATTCCGTTCATGGGTGACCAGGGTCACTTTAACCCGTTTTCGAATTCCCCGATAGAAGTTGTAACCCACTAGGGGTACAGAAGCCCATTCCGGATTGCATTGTTCCATGACGAGCAATACATTCAGCATGTGGTTTGCTTTCATTTCCATTCTCCTGAGGGATGGTTCGGGCCGGTAATTTTTTGAGATTTCTCCTTAACGGCAGTTTTTTCAGACTTCTGCTTCGACTGGCCGGTTCGAAAGAAAAACCGGATAGTCAGTGCCAGCAATATCCCGACAACGGCGCCTACGTTGTTGGCGATCATATCCTCCGGGGAAAAATTTCTTCCCGGAACATATCGCTGAAAAATTTCCAGCAGAAAACCAAGGGGTGCTATGGAGGAGGACGTGATCAGGCCCATTCGAATGGAAGGAAAAAAGGCTGCGGGATAAAACGCCAGGAGAGAAAAAAGGATGACTCGCGCGATTTTATCTTTCCCGAAACCGGATTCGATTTCAGAAAGACCGGCCTGGGGAATGAGGGATGCGACGATCAAGAACATGACGCCCCCAAACCACAACACAGTAAGGGGTTTGGATATCAGTGCCATAAAGTAATTTCCAGGTCCCTTATTCGCTTTTAATTTCATATGTTTTTACCCAATGAGATGATTCAAGTGCCATTGCATGAATTCATATCCTTCGAACCCACCCTGTTTCCGTGTCTGCATCTACGTTGTTCCGGGTTTTTTCCGCCGGCTCATTCTTTTGATCCCCGGGCGGATCAGTTTGTCCCTGCGTCGTCCACCGGCGAGACGTCAGTTCCGTTGTATTGCTGCCGGGGCCTTGAAGGTTTCTCGGGCCCACATAGTTTAATGCTTTGGTTTTTATTCCGGTGCTCTGTTTTTTTCCCCTGTCGGTATGAAGCGATCCATGGGTTTGACTGCTCCCAAAACGTGTTGGATGTTCGGGGGCTTTGTCCTTAAGAACGGCTAAGCCGATCCTTATTCCAACCCTGCCGGTGCTTCCGGATAACACCGGGTTTGTCAGTGATCGGACACCCAATGCGGTAGGCGTGCCGCCTTCTTTTGGTTCTGGAAAGCGCAGGGCGCCCAGATTTCGCTGGGTCCGGGGTGTGCTTTGATGAGGGGGCCGGCCAACGGTTAGTGTGTTTTTATCAGACAGGGTTTGCTGCTCCAATCCCGCCATCCCGTATTTGGCCACCAAACCCGATGCGCCGCCTGCGAAAATAATATAGCCCTGATTTATCATACCGTTTAGCAAACAATCAATCATAAACAGAAGGGGGATGAAGGATATTACGGCGGTTGGTGCAAATTCGGGCTTACCCCAAAGCCTGGGTGGACATTTCAAGAGGAAAAGGAGCATGGGGAGTATCAACACCAGGGTTACTGAAAAGAGACCGAAATACCCGCGTGTCCCCAAAACGATAATCCAGAACCCGTCTGTGGTGCTCTTGTCTTCGTTTGATTCTTCATCATATACTCTGGATCGACCCCAGCCCCCCCATCCGAAAAGGGGCCGCTCCAGCGCTTTGTCCACAAGAATATCTTCGTTGTCAAATCTGAACTCCAATGATTCGGCCCGGTCCACGCTGAACTTTTCCGCGACCAGGTCAACCAGGTTCTGACCATCCCAGTATCCTGTTGCGCGGGTACCTATATAGGCCGGGGGGACAAGCAGAAGGGCCCAGACCAGAATTCCAATTTTCAATTTTGCCGTTATCATGAGGACCCCAAACCCCATGAGACACAAGGCAATGGCGCCGGATGATTTACAGGCAACGGCCGATCCGAGAAGAACGATGGCCAGCAAAACGGTGGGCGCTTGCCACATTTTCTTGGGGAACACTTTGGTCCAGGTGCACCACAGCCCCACAAGGGCTGCCATGGATACCCATGTCCCGAGCATAATCCCATGCTCCATAAAAACCATGGGCCGATAGCCGTCCCCGCGCATCACCTGTGAAAAGTCGTGCTGCATATAGCCGTAAACAATACGGTGGGCCTGGGGGCTCATTTTGAGTTCAAACAGCACGAAGGGTGCATAAATGAGCCCGGCCGCAAAAATGGATGTGCACAGCAACTTTATCCCGTCAGCGTTTGAAAAGTACAAACGCCCGACCATATAAGGAATACCCCAGGTTGTGAATGTGTTGAAAACTTCCTGTAACCCGTCTTTTGGCCCCAACCCATTGGTGACCGAAGCCGGAAACCCGGATATGCACCAGAAAAGCATGGGGATGTCAATGGGGTGGAGGGCTGCACCTTCCAGTTTTTCAGGGTCATATATTTTGATGGCGATCATTACACCGATGGCCGTTGCCGTCATTTTGTTATAGAGAATCAGCGGGATATTCAGTTTCGCCATGGGGAGGAACATGAGGGCGCCGAAAAAACAGATGATGACGGCCCGTTCCGGTTTGTATTTTGAGAAGCAATACAGAACCATGGGGATGCAGCCATAAAGGGCAAGTAGGCATATGATGTTGCCGCGCATATGAAAGCTCGAAGGTGAATGCTCAAAGGTTAATACACCCGTAAAAAATCTTTTTTACGGGCAATTGCGCATTATTCTATTGATTTAACACTAAAAATATTACGCTAAAACCTACAGTTTTTGACGGTTTACGAGTTTGTCAAGGTTAAAGTTCAAAGACTGCGGCTCGTTCCAAGTGTCAAATTTCAAGTTTCACGTTTGTCGCTCAGCCTGTCTAGGATGAATTTCAAATAGGGTTTTTCCAGAAATCTTTCCAGTCGGGTAGTGTATTTTGCCCCCCCCCAGTTGAGCACTGACGCCAGGGCGGGAACCTCCAGACGTATGAAGAACTGTGCGACTTCCCGGACCGAACGATACAGGGTGCGGTCCCCTTGAATGACCATGATTACGACGTCGGAGTGCATGGCGAGATACTCGGTAAAATCACTTTTCATGATCTGGGTGGAGTCGATCAGGACCATGTCGAAATGCTTTCCCGCTTCGGCCAGAACGGCCTCAAAGACAAGACTGGACTCAAGATTGTAGGGGGGGGGCGACGAAAAAATGAAGTTTACGTTCCGCTCAAAATCCGTGTAGACAGCCTCTTCAAAGGTCGCTTTTCCGCTCAGGACCTCCGAGAATCCGGGGTGTTCGGGTGGCAGGTCCAGCAACTTTCTCAAGGTTGGATGGTCGGAAGTGGCCTCGATGACCAGAACGCTGGGCAGCATCTGTCCAAGGTGGTGTGCGGTATTCAGGATGATTTCCGTAACCCCGCTTTTACTGTCAACACCATTAAACAGGAATAGTTTTGTATTGTTGCGGGCCGAATCACGGTGAATCCGTAAAGCCAGGCTTCGCAATGCCTTGCTGGTTACGGATTCTTTGGCATCCAGGGTCACCCGCGAGAAGGGGACTCCTTCGGGCGCCCTCGATATGGGCCAGGTGGAAGGGTACCCGAGGGCCTTGACGATGTTCTTGGGGCTGGTGATCCGATTGTCCATGAACTCTATGACCAAAAGGATGAATGTGACGATGCCAAAAGGCAGGACCAGGCATATCATGAAGAGCTTCTTGGCATTGCTTCCCGCCTGTGATTCGGGTTTTCGTGCCCTGGTGTAGATAGATATACGGCTGGGCACATTGCTCTGGACCATCAGCGCATTAATTCGCTTTTCATATGAGAAGAGGAGTTGGCGCATGTCCCACAGTTCAGCCTGGATCTGCTCTCCAATGATAAGACGTTCCGAATTCTCACCTGCCTCCTTTTTGGCCGCCTCCAGCTTCACAGAGATATCCGCCATGGAGATTTTTATGCTGTCGTATTTGGATTTTGCCTCAATCAGCCTTTTTTCCAGATCATACTCGCGTGTGCCATAGATGACTTTCCTGCCCAGTTCACGCACTTCCTCCGTCATGTCCAGTTCGTACTTCCGCATGGATTTCATACGATCCTCTGTGTATTTCCGCTCCGGGTTCGCCTTGGTCAGCCCGTCAAGGCTGGATCGCATTGCCTGCAGTTGCTGGTAGGTCCAGGACTGGGTCGAATCAAGCCCCCAGTCATTGGCAACCATTTCTTCCACGTGAGGTTCCATGGAAAGTTTGGAGATTTCGATTTTCTCTTTCAACCGTTGCTCATAAAGATGCTCTGCATTCACCAGCTGGAGGTAGAGTTCCACATAGGCCTTCTGCAACTGCTCCGCTTTTTTGTAGTAGAAATTAAACTGCTCGCTGAAGCTGCTGGTATTTGTCATTTTGGCTAATTCGCGCAGCGTTGTTTGTTTTTCAATGATTTGGTTGTTCAGTTTCTTGCTTTCTGAACGGAGATATGTGAGACGGGCATCGTTTTGCGACCGTTTTTCGGTGTCGACGGTGTTCTTGTAAACGTCCATTACTTCGTTAAGGATAGGGGCAAGACCTTCGGGCGTATCTCCCTGAATGGCCATGTCGATGAGGTATGTTTGGTTCACCGGCTCAATGAAGAGTCTGTGGCTCAGCAGTAGGGCACATTTTTCTACGGGAAGCCCTTTTGGAAAGAAAGCATCTTTCTGCGCGGGTGTGAGATTCTTGATTGCCTTTTGAAGAATCGTCATATCCCGCATCCGGTTGGCTTGGGTCCGGATAAAATCCTTGTATTGCCGCAGGATAGAGTTCTCCTCATTCTGAGCGAGGATAGACTGCACCACAGGTTCTATTTTAATCTTGGAAGAGGCCTTGTAGAATGGCTTTATGCTCAGAAAGGCAAAGGGCGCCAGCAGGGTGAAACCGAAGTTGCCAAGGACGATAATGGTGACGATATTTCGATTCAGGAATCTGATAATATCGATCGGTTTGCTCTTTTTAGTCCCGGGAAGGAATGCCCCGTCGGCGCCTGCCATTGCCATTGTTAATGCCTTGATTTTGAGGGTCTGAAACGGTTGAATGCTCTGGAGATTGTTCCCATTTCTTCCTGAGACAGAAAAAATTTCCACAAGATCATAAACGTGAGCGTCAGATGGACGAAGCCCAGAATAAGCACCTGAACAGTGGAAGTCCAGCGCCCTGTTGTTGGAATGATGAGGGTGATGCCATAAATCAAGGCGGCTGAAAAGGCAGGTGCCAGCGTCGGAGCCAGGACAGTTTTAAGGGATTCACGCAGTGAAATGCGGAAAGCATGGTTTGTTCGCCAGAAGAAATAAAGACTTCCTAACGTCGAGCTGCCCAGAATGCCCAATGCCGTGCCGGTTATTCCAAACAGGTACGTTCCGGCCGGGATCCATGCAATCCCCAGGATGAACTGGATGATGAGATATTCCAGTTCACGGCCAGCCCGGTTGATGCCACGCACCATCAGTCCGGCGGGTCCGGTTCCCTGATGGATCATATAGGCCAGGCTCAGCAGAACCAGGACTGAAACGGCAGGCAGATATTCATCTCCAACCCAGCCGATGATTACAGGGTGTGCCGTGGCCATAAGAAAAGAAAACAGGGTAACGTTAATCAGGTTGATATGCCTGAGCCCCTTTAAATAGAGACCCCTCAGATCCTCTCCAATCAATTTGTCCTCGGAAAGAAGTCCGGTATGAAGGTTTCTGATTTTCATAATGAACAGCACCATAACCAATACGCCGGCAATCGCTAAAAAAGGATAGGGGTTTTGGATGCCCGGTATAATCTTTTCCGCGATTTCGCGAATCCAGAATACACTGGGGAGCAGGGCCACAACTGAGGCGCAAAACACAAGGGCGAGATATTTTCCGGCACGATCAGAAGGCGGGATTTGATCCCCCCTTTCCCAGTACCCCCCCATATAGGAAGCAGCCGGGAGCAATGGTCCGAAAGCCGCCCCTGAAACATTTCTGGCGGTAAAAGCCAGTTTTGCTCCGACCTCATACATCCCTGTGGCCTTGAGCCCCAGCAGGGCGGTAACCATGATGCGGTCTAAAGATGCCAGACAGATAGAAATGGCGCCAAGCACCTGCACCTTGCCGCCGAAAACAAAGAGATCTTCAAATGCCTTTCTGGTAATCAGGTTCGGTCGAAGCGTAAGTCCGGGTAATTTCCTGAAGACCAGACCCGTACAGGTGACCATTTCCGCCAGGGTTTTTATGATGTATGCGTACAGGAGGCCTTTGACTCCGAACCCGAGGGGCAGAAATACAACCACCATGGCGACTTCAAATAGAGATGCCGAGACATTGACCCCTTTGGATAATGCAATTTCCTGAAGACCTTCGAGCGTGGCCCGAAAAGCGCCCAGGGTAAAATCGAAACAGAATGCCAGGGCTGTTCCCAGAATCATGAAGGAGGCAATTCCCATGAGTTCCGAAGACACGTGGAATATGTTGAGGATTAAGGGAAGGGCCAGGTAGAGGATGATATAAAAGAGGATGCAGAAAAGGGTCATGCACAGGATGCCGGTGGAAAGAAGGGACCCGATGGAGGTCAGGTCGTTTCGGGATTGATACTCAGCAGTGAATTTTATGTAAGCGCCATTGACCCCGATGGCCCCCAGACCGGCATAGGAGAGTATAACAAAACACATGGACCAGAGTCCGAATTCCGCCAGATTGACGTAGTGCAGAATGAAAGGCGTTAATGCCAGGCGGCTTAAAAAATAAATCCCCACTGCACCCATGCCGGCTACGGAGTTCTTAGCGACTTTCCGGCCTATCTGACGGCTATTTTCCTTGTCCCGATGTGATGCGTCTGTTCCCATCAAGGTTTTAGGCCTCACGTTACAGGAATAATCATTCC
>JABGPV010000248.1 GCA_018644785.1 Deltaproteobacteria bacterium
CCAGTTGCGATTTTGAAGCCGAATTTTGGATTCCCGGTATTGGGTCTCCGCACAACCGGCCAGAAGAAACACGCCCAGGCAGGCGCAAATGAAAATTCTTTTCATCATCGATTCAGTCCTCTTATGTTTTCCATCAAATGGCATTGGACGGGCAGAGACCGAACACGGCACATCCCGCGTGATCCGGTTTTCTGGCCTTGCAAACGGCGCGGCCGTGGTAAATCAGGATGTCGGAAAACCGGCGCCATCGGTCCTCGGGCAGAAGTTTTCCCAGATCCATTTCAATTTTGTCGGGGTTTTTGTTTTCCGTCAGGCCCAGTCGAATGGACAGCCTTTTCACATGGGTATCCACCACGACCCCCGGCACATCAAAAGCAGCACCCAGAACACAGTTGGCCGTTTTTCTGCCCACACCCGGCAGTTTGATCAGTTCGGCCATGGTGGACGGCACTTCTCCACCGTACCGTTCAATAAGCCCCTGGCAGCATCCCTTGATGGATTTGGCTTTGTTCCTGAAGAACCCGGTGGGCCGAATATCCATTTCCAGTTCGCTGATGGGGACGGACAAAAAATCATCGGGCGACAGATATTTCCGGAACAGGACCCGGGTGACGCCATTCACCTGCTTATCGGTACATTGGGCCGAGAGGATGGTGCTGATGAGCAATTGAAAGGGTGTTCGGTATTTGAGAGCGGTTTTTTCCAGGGTATAAAGCGGATCCAGAATTTCAAAAATCTCTTTTACCCTGGCGGTTCTGCGCTTATGGCTCTCCACAATCCACTTTTCTCCACAGGTTTGACAAAAAGACGCCTACAACAGTCCTATGACTCGCAGATACTACGATGCGATGCGCTTGTCAATCTCAAATGGATTTCCATTTACCCCTTTTTTGATAGCCCCCTGGTCCGGTGGCACCGTCATAAAGGTGATCCCTGATGATCTTTGCCGGGGCTTCTCGGTTTTAGGCGAATAGTGTCTTAGTTTGATTTCAGCGTTCAGCCCATCGTAAGACCGGCACCCAAATGGCGTTCGTCAGTTTTAAAATATGTTTTTTTGTTGCTAATTTCTCATCTTTATTTTCTAATGGATACAACCTCTCAAAACTAATTGGGCCTACAAATTCATAGAATAACCAACTGGCAAGAGGAATTCGTGGGAAAGTGTATTTATTTTTGACTTAAATGTAAGATTGGTCGTGTGCTTTTTACATGGCAAGAATTGCGGGAGCGGTGGCGGAAGGCATTTGTGATGGATGAACGTTATCTGCTGGCATGTACCCGGTATATTGAAAACAACCCTGTCCGCGCGAACCTGACTGAGAATTGCGGCCCCGGAAACCCGGGAGAAAACCAAAGAAGAGCGTAAATTAATACACTGTCCACGGAATTCGCTGATTCGATAATGACCAATTACAAGGCGTATGGATTTCAGGGCAGGGCTGTAAAACCGTACCGTTTTGCAGAACTGCAAAACGTAGTAGAGCAGGTGTTAAAGACGTAACGTGTCCAAAAAAAAACCGCCCAACCTTATTAGTTCACCGGACGCTAGAAAGCACGCGCCGGTGACCAAATCGTTGGTTATCAAAAATTAAAAGGACAAATATAATAATGGATATTGCAGACATTTATAAGAAATTTGACCAAATTGGCTGCCTCACCTTTGCTACCATTGACAGAGACACCCCCCAAACACGCATTGCTCACCTGTTTGCCCACGACCATGAAGGATTATATTTTAGAACCATGATCACCAAGCCTTTTTATGAACAACTTAAAAAGACGGAAAAAGTATCAATCTGTGGTATGTTTCCCAAAACCTCCGTCAGCTATAATGATCAGGGAATGCCCTATTTTGCTCCAGGATTTACCATCCGCGCGACCGGGGATATTAAAGAAATATCTTTTGAGACACTCAAAGAAAAAGCTACCGTCAATGAAATGTTTATGCTTGGTGTAAAAGACATTGAAAAGTATCCAGCCATGACCACCTTTTGCCTGTATAGCGCATGGGGGGAAGTGTATGATTTCGATTTTGAAATGGAGCACCGCTCCCATAAATTACTCCGTACCGGCTTTTGCTTTGGCAGCAAGCACATCCCGTTTAGAGGTGTTCGCATTACAGAAGAATGCATTGCCTGCGGGGAATGCCATGAAAGGTGCTCTTTCAAGGCAATTTATCAACGTGATGAGCAGTTTATTATCGACCACATCAAATGCGATGTGTGCGGCGATTGCTACACGATCTGTCCAGCTAATGCCATTGAAATCGTTATTGATGACCCCCCCAATTAGACGGTCTATTAAGGTAAGGTTGAAAAACGCCGGTTAGGTTTTCGCGTTTAGCAAAAATGATAAAATAATTAGAAGATAAGCCGGAGCTAACCATGCTCTTGCAGCGGAGCACAAAAAACCGCACCTGCTGAAGAGCGGTGTTAGCGCGAGAGTCGGGGGACCCAGTTTTTTTTGACATCCATTTTTAAGGATATGCTATGAATAGAAGCTCAGATACCATAAACTCCATTCGGAAAAGTGCACTGAAGAGAATCATTTATCTTCCGCATGCTGTGCGACAGATGTCCAGACCGGACAGGATGATCAGTGCCTCCGATGTTAGAATGGCAATTGAGCAAGGGGAACTGGTTGAGGATTATCCGGAGGATGCGTGGGGACATAGCTGCCTGATTCCGGCTTGGGTATGCACCCAATGTGGTGAAGCCTATTTTGATGAAGCAGAAGTCGAAGCTATTCAAGAAGTGCTTGGCGCTTTGGACCAGCAGTCTGAAAAACTGGCTGCATCGGGCTGACTGTCTCGAAAATCCGGGAAGGCGAACCAGACGCGCCACTCATTATTGGAGTTTAGCATAGGCAGATTCGCTGGTTTTAGCCAATGATGAAAAATATGAAAAAACAAAAGATTCTTTTCCGTTTCCTGTATCTGCTCTGGATAACTCTGATTTTCATAGGGGTTCAGGGGCCATCCGTATGGGGCGTTACAAATGCAGGCGAAATGATGGAGGTACCCATGTCAAAAAAGGGAGATCTAACCGAAACGCAAGGGGAATATCTGCTCTTGGAAGCCAGAAAGACCATTCAAACGCGCCTTTCCGGCAAAACAGACAGCCCCCGGGAGACGAAAGACCTGCCGGCAGTTTTCAATGAAAAAAGGGGCACTTTTGTAACGCTGACCATCCGTGGGAACCTGAGGGGTTGCATCGGGCACATAATACCACAGGAAACCCTGATCGAGGGAATTCGAGAAAATGCCGTCAATGCCGCCTTCCGGGACCCGCGCTTCGGGCCGCTTACCCGGGACGAATGGGAAAATGTACACGTTGAAATCAGTATTCTGACCGAACCCAAACCCCTTGCCTATACCGGCGGCGAAGATCTCCTCAATAAGCTTCGACCGGGCATTGACGGTGTCATCCTTAAAAAGGGATTTCACCAGTCCACCTTTCTGCCCCAGGTGTGGGAGCAGTTGCCGGATAAAAAGGCGTTTTTGAATCATCTCTGCCTCAAAGCGGGTCTTTCTGGAAACGCCTGGGAAAAAGGTGATCTTGAAGTTTCCACCTACCAGGTCCAGGCTTTTGAGGAATAATGTCCCCCAATGGAACCATTTCGCCCCGCCATTTTCGTCGGTTGGCGGTGGGATCCATCATCGGGATCGGCATTTCTTCCGTTACCACCCAGATCCTCACCATTCGAGAATTCCTGAGCCAGTTTCACGGGAATGAAATCACCATCAGCCTGGTTATTTTCTGCTGGCTGGTTCTGACAGGCATGGGAACCCTCGGGGCGAAATGCTTTCGAAAGGCATCCCTCGGGATCTACCTGGTGCTGGCGCTCACCATCGGCTTTTTGCCCCTTTTCCAGGTCACGGGCATACGGATTTTCAGGGAATTGTTTTTTACCCATGGGGTGAGTCCGGGATTCTACCCCATCTTGATGTATGTCACCCTGGCTATTGCCCCCTACTGCCTTCTCACCGGATTTATTCTGCCCTACACCCAGAAACTTTTCCAAACATTCCATATCCCATTTGAAAGCGGAGAACTCTACATCACCGACAGCGTGGGGGATATCCTGGGGGGCGTTTTGTTCAGCTTCCTGCTGGTTTACTGGCTCAAACCTTTCGCCGTCATTGCCGTGGCCGCTTCTTTCCTGATCCTGGTCACACTGTTTATGATGGGCGAATTTAGAAAATGGCTGTTTTTGGCGCTTGCCCTACCGGTTGCCGCCTTTTTTTACACACTCACCTTGATGCCCTCTTTGGAATTGCGCACCCTCCAGGCGCAGTACGGGAATATTGCAGAATATGTGGAATCCCCGTTCGGACGGATTGTGGTCACAAAGGAAGGCCCGCAATACACTTTCTGGGAATCGGGGACGCCCCTTTATTCCGATTCCAATGTGATTGAGGCCGAAGAAAAGGTGCATTACCCTTTAAGCCAGTTAAATGCTGTGGAGAACGTGCTGCTGGTATCGGGGGGTTTGGGTGAAACCCTTGTGGAGATCGGTAAATACAACCCCGCCCGTGTGGATTATGTGGAGCTGGATCCGGCTCTGACACGAACGGCCCTGGCACTTAAAATGATTCCGAAGGCGCCTTTTTTAAACATCATCAATACAGATGCCAGGCGACACATACAATCGACCCACATGCGGTATGATGCGGTGATATTAGACCTTCCGGAGCCCGACACCTTTCAGGTCAACCGCTTTTATACCGATGAGTTCTTTGCCCTGGCAAAGCGCGTGCTTAAAAAAAACGGTACTTTAGCCCTGAATATGGACTATTCTTCCAATTACCTGAGCGACCTTCGAAGAAGAAAGCTGTCCATTCTTTACCATACTCTGGAAAGGCACTTTAACCATATCCTGGTCCTTCCCGGCGAGCAGGCTTGTTTCCTGGTGAGCGACCGGCCCCTTTCCGCTGAAATCCCCCGGAAACTGCAATCAAAGGGGATCAACACAGCTTACATTGACGGTTATTTCCACGGCAATATCACCCAAGAGCGAATTTTGAAGCTCAGAGAAAAGCTGGGTCGGAACAAAACCATCAACACCGATTTCAACCCCCGGCTCATGCAGCTGGTTTTCAGGGAATGGTTCACTCGGCATGGCGCCATGCCCACCGGTTTCATATGGGCGCTGGCAGGCGGGTTACTGCTTTATTTCATCTTCATGAAAAAAGAGGAATACATCCTTTTTTCAACGGGTTTTACGACCATGGGGTTGGAAATGGCCATCATTTTTGCATTTCAGATCATCTATGGTTATGTTTACATGATGATCGGCGCCATCATCACGGCATTTCTGCTGGGTCTTCTTCCGGGTGCCATGGCAAGCGTAAAATGGGGTGCCATGGCAAGCGTAAAATGGGGTGCCGGCAGCGGCGTGAAGGTGGGATTATCGGAAGGGGCTTTGCTGGTTCTGTCGGCGGTCTTCTTATGCTGGTGCGGGTGGTTCAAGGTGGCGCTTCACCCGGCCTGGTTTCTGATCTTCTGCTTTGTTTTTTCATTTTTTGCCGGGTTTCAGTTTCCCGCGGTTGCCCAATTGATCGGCGAAGACCAGAGCCCCGCAGCCGGGTGCCTGGCGGCCGACCTGTGCGGCGCGGCGGTGGGGGCCCTGGTCGTGGGAACTCTCTTAATTCCTCTGTGGGGCGTGGGGATGGCGGTATTACTGCTGATACTGGTAAAAGTCTCAAGCGGCCTGTTGTTACTGTTCAGCCGACAGGCAGAATAAGGTCTCGAAGCATTGAAAGAATCAAGAATTCGGGTGAATGATCATGAATAAAATGATGACACGCAATGAATTCCTGAAATCCGCGGCTCTGGGGGCCTCAGCCCTTCTGTGCGCCGGGACGGGGTATGGTTTTTTGGGGAAAAGCGCCAATTGCACCGGCAGCATCAAAGGGCACATCACGAGAGATGATGCGCCGGAAAAACCCTGGAAATGGGCCATTGAAGGCTTTCACTATACCTCCCGCGGAAAGAAGGTCCAGTGCCAGGTGTGCCCCAACCGCTGCATCCTGGCGCCCGGGGACCGCAGTATCTGCCGTTCCAAAGTCAATATCCGGGGGAAGCTCTATTCCCTGGCCTACGGAAACCCCTGTGCGGTACATCTGGATCCCATTGAAAAAAAACCCCTGACCCACTTTTATCCGCGCACCCAGGCCTTTTCAATCGCCACCACCGGCTGTAACTTCAGGTGTTTGAACTGCCAGAACTGGGAAATTTCCCAGAAAAAACCGGAGCAAGTGGAACATATGACCCTCTTTCCAGAAGAAGTCGTGCAAATGGCCAAGGAAAAAGGGGCCCGTTCCATTGCCTACACCTACTCGGAGCCGACCACCTTTTATGAATACATGTTTGATACCGCCAGGCTGGCGCGACAGGCAAACCTCAAAAACGTGCTCATCAGCAACGGCTACATCAATGGCAAACCCCTCACGAGCTTCTGCCGATACCTGGACGGGGGCAACATAAACCTCAAAAGCTTTGACAATGCCATCTACAAATGCCTTAACGGCGGAACCCTTCACCCGGTTCTGGAAACCTTCAAAACCCTTCACGAACAGGGGGTCTGGTTTGAAATGACCACCCTGGTGGTACCCACATACGTGGATAAACCGGAAATGATCAAACGCATGTGCGCGTGGATATTGAAGAACCTGGGGCCGAATTATCCCCTTCATTTTCTGAGGTTTTTCCCCCAGTATAGACTGAACCGGCTTCCGGCCACGCCCATTTTAGCCCTTGAAGAATTGCGAAAAATTGCTCTGGCCGAGGGTATCCGGTATGTGTATCTGGGCAATGTCCCGGGCCATGCGGGCACCCAGACCTATTGTCATCAGTGCCGGAAGGTAATCGTTGGCAGAAACGGTTACCGGATCAAGGAAATCCATATGAAGGATGGCAAATGCACCTACTGCGGAACCTCCATTCCGGGGCGGTGGGATCGGGTATCAACAGATTAACGTCCAACATCGAACGCCCAACGTTGAACATCGAATGAAAAAGGTGAATGTAGAATATTGAAGGTCTTGTTTTTTTCCATCTCATTCACCATTCGATGTTGGGCGTTCGATGTTCAATGTTCATAAGTTTTACCCCGATCTTAAGCGTCTTTATTCTCCGATGGGGACGCAGAGTCCTCTCCAAAAGCGCTGCAGTGGTGCTGAAACATGGCCCACTGCCCCCGACTGCCGTCCCAGGGCTCGCCCCCACATTCCCCCAGGGCATGGGGGCTGTTGTGCTGGGCGCCGTTTTTAAAAAAATGGAAACTGCGGCATCTGCGGCAGCAGATCAGATCATCAGGGTCTTGTTTTATTTGGGGATGGGTTTTATGGGCCATTCG
>JABGPV010000249.1 GCA_018644785.1 Deltaproteobacteria bacterium
CAACTGGGGATGGACCCAAAAAAAGTGATCACCACGGGCAACATCAAATTTGACCGTGAAACGGTTGCCATGGATGTGGACGAGAAAAGGTCCTGGCTGGAAACCCTCGGGCTGAAACAGGAGACGCCCATCTGGGTGGCCGGCAGCACTCACGAAGGTGAAGAGGCTGTGTTGTTGCGGGTGTTTCAGGATTTGAAACGAAAATTTCCCATGTTGCGCTTGATTATCGCACCGCGAGATGTGGGCAGATCCCACGAGATTTCGAGCATGATCCGTAAGCAAGGCATGGCGGTCGTTTTAAGAACAACGGTTTCGAAAAAAAGCCATCCCTATGATGTTTTGGTCCTGGATACGGTGGGTGAGTTAGGATATGTCTACGGCGTGGGCGATACAGCATTTGTGGGGGGGAGTCTTGTTCCCATCGGCGGGCATAACCTGCTGGAGCCTGCCGATTTCGGTATCCCCGTGCTTTTCGGACCCCATACCCACAATTTTGAATTTATGTCCGAATCTATTTTGAAGGCCGGCGGGGGGTTCCGGGTTCAGGATGATGCCGAACTTCATGATGCCATGGAGCGTCTTCTGTCGGATTCCGCGTTGCGCAAACGAATGGGGGGCAGGGCAAAGTCATTTGTGGTTGAAAACCGTGGGGCACTTAAGCGGGTTATGGGTTATATTGCCCAACATCAGTTCAAAGCTCAAAGCTGAAAGCTCAAAGGGCGTAGATGATAACGCTTTCAGCTTTCACCTTTCAGCTTTGGAGTGGGCCGATGAGAAGATTTTTGCACAGGACAGACTGGTCATCCATTCACCGGGAGAAGTCCCTCAAGTTTTATACGCCTGTGTTGGCGTTTTTTTCATGGTTATATGGTTTTGTGCAAAGGCTTCGGTATGCCGCATATGGCCTGGGGATTTTAAGGAAAAAAAGCTTGCCGGGGTTTGTGGTGAGTGTGGGGAATCTTACGGTCGGCGGGACGGGAAAAACACCGGCGGTTGCTGCGCTGGCGAAATGGGCGTTGTCTGAAAAAATCCGAGCCTGCATCATCTCAAGGGGATATGGAGGGCGGTACAAAAGTCGTGTACTGGCGGTATCCGACGGAGAGCGGATCCTGGCAGATTCCCGTTTGGCCGGAGATGAGCCGGTACTCTTGGCCCGTAATGTCCCCGGAAGTCCCGTGGTATTGTCCAGAGAGCGTTATCTGGCGGGAATGTATGCCCACAAAAGGTTCGGGTCTGAGTTTTATATTATTGATGATGGGTTTCAGCATATGCAGTTGGAGCGGGATTTGAACCTGGTGCTGATGGACGCAGCGCACCCCTTCGGAAATGGGCATCTCCTGCCCCGGGGACCGTTGAGAGAACCCCTGGACCAATTGGCACGGGCGGACGTTTTTATTCTGACGCGGGTTAAGAAAGATAGCAATGGGCGGTCATTGGCTTATTTGAAAGAAAATTATCCCCACATCCCCGTCTTCTGCGCGGATCATGTGCCGGACAAGGTGATCTTTCCCTGTTTGGATCAGGTTTTTCCCCCAAAAATGTTAAATGAAAAACGGGTGGTGGCTTTTGCCGGAATCGGCAATCCCGGGGTGTTTCGAGAGACTTTGATGGAAATGGGTGCTGAGGTGGTTGAATTTTGTGGGTTTAAAGACCATTATCACTATAAAAAAGAGGATCTTGACCGTCTTGTTCGGTTGAAATCGCAAACTGACGCCCAATACATTCTGACCACTGAAAAGGACTGGATGAGAATTTCTTCTATCTGGACGGAATGTTCGGAAATAGCATATTTGAGTATTCAATTTTCCTTCCTGCCGGGGCAGGAAGGGGTTTTCAGGATGATAGAGAATGCGTTTAGAAAAAAATGAAATGTTTTTAGCCGCCGTATCCCTGATCCTCAACGGTTTGGTGGGGTTCCTGGGGCTTATCCCCATCCGCGCGGGGCAATTCCTGGGTCGTATGCTGGGACGATTCTTAGGGATTGCGACGGTGGGACCCATGAAATCATCTTTAAACGGTCTACGGATGGTTTTTGGCGATCGGATGTCGGAAGAGCAGTTGAGAAAACTGAATCGCCGGGTGGTACTTCATTTCGCGCAGATGTTGTTTGAAGTGCCGCATGTTTTCAAGTTGAATATAAAGAATCTGCATCGATATGTTTATTTTGAAAACGAAGAGGCCTTGGCTGAGGCTTTGGCCAGGGGGAAAGGATGCTTCATCCTGACGGGCCATTTCGGGAACTGGGAACTCATGAGCGCGGCGGTTACCCTCAAGTTTCAAACCAGCGGGATCGCGGTGGCGCGACCCGCGGATTTTGCACCGGTCGAAGACTTGTTGATGCGCCTGAGGACCCGATTCGGCACTGAAATTATTCCCAAGAAAAAGGCCATGAAAAAATTGTTGCGGGGCACCCGGGAAAACAAGGCCATGGGCATTCTGCTGGATCAAAATGTGGACTGGTATGAAGGGGTGTTCGTTCCATTCCTGGGTCAACCGGCCTGTACCAATAAGGGCCTGGCGTTGATTGCCATGAAAACAGAGGCGCCGGTGATTCCCATATTCAGCGCACGGCAGCCCGATGGTCGGTACCGTGTGGTGTTCGAAAAAGAGGTGGATTTGATTCGTTCCGGAAGCAAACTTTCCGATACGGAAGAGAATACGGCGCTCTTCAACCGCATCATCAATAAATACATTTATTGGTATCCGGAACAATGGTTCTGGTTTCACAAGCGTTGGAAAACAAGGCCCAGTTGTCCATTTCCGCGAAAATGATAGCCTTTAGAAAAACAAAGAAATTTACCGAGGATGGATATTGAAGGTTTCCTGCGGCAGAAGAATAGAAAAAAGCCAGGTGCAGCGAATCCTCATTCGTGCCACCAACTGGGTTGGGGATGCGGTCATGACCCTCCCGGCCCTGGAGGCGGTGAGGGAGAATTTTCCTACCAGCCACATCACAGTCCTGGCAAAGCCCTGGGTCGCGCCTCTTTTCGAAAACCATCCCGCTGTGGACAGGGTTCTGGTTTTTGACAAGGGCAATGGCGCCAGGGCCGGTTTTGTTGAAATGTTAAGGGTCAGTCGTTTTATTCGAAAAGAACGGTTCGAACTGGCCATTCTTTTTCAAAACGCATTTGAAGCGGCCCTTCTGACTTTTTTTGGCCGGGTCAAACAGCGGGTCGGCTACAAAACCGATGGAAGAGGTTTTATGCTCACCCATGGTGTCCCTCGAACCGAAAAGGTATTGGGAATTCACCAGGTGGGGTACTATTGTGCGATTCTGCGTGCTGTGGGGTGGCCCGCCGAAGACAGGGATCCGGTGCTTCATATGGGTCGTGAGGTTCGGGAGCAGGCGGTCGGAATTTTGAAGTCCAATGGTGTTGATTCACGTGATTTCATTGTGGGTTTGAGTCCCGGGGCTGTGTTTGGAAGCGCAAAACGATGGCCTCCCGAGCGATTTTCGGAGATTGGCGACCGGGTGGTTGAAAGATGGGGCGCCCGTGTCGTTGTGTTCGGCAGCGGCGGGGAAAGGGCCATTGGAGATCGCGTCTGTGAGGCCATGAAACACGAGGCCTTGAATCTTTGCGGAAAAACATCATTAAGGGTGGCCATGGGCGCCATGAGCCTGTGCCGCTTTTTTGTAACCAATGATTCGGGATTGATGCATACGGCTTCGGCCTTGGGTCTTCCCACCGTGGCCGTGTTCGGTTCCACGGATCACGTGACCACCGGACCCAGGGGGCCGAATGCAAGAATTGTCAGGTGCGCCGCATTGTGTGCGCCCTGTTTGAAGCAGGAATGCCCGACCGATCACCGGTGTATGCTGGATATCACCCCTGAAATGGTCTGGGAAACAATGGAAGTATTGAGGAGGGATGTTTTTTGAAAAAACCGGCTGTTTTTATGGATCGTGACGGCACCGTCAATGAGCAGATGGGATATATCAATCATTTGGACCGCTTTGTACTGCTGCCGGGGGTCGGGAAAGCGATCCGGTTACTCAATGAGGCCGGCTATCTCGCCATCATCGTGAGCAACCAGTCCGGGGTAGCGCGGGGGTATTTTCCCATTGACCTGGTTCATGGGGTGCATGAAAAGATGAAAGCCCTCATAAAGAATGATGGTGCAACCCTTGACGGCATCTATTTCTGCCCCCATTACCCCAATGGAAAGGTTCCCCCGTACGGTATGTCATGCGATTGCCGAAAGCCCAGGCCCGGTCTGATCGGAGAGGCCTGCAAGTCTTTTGATGTTGATATGGAGAATTCTTACGTGGTCGGGGACCGGTGTACCGATATTGAAATGGCGCACGAGGCGGGTTTAAAGGGGATCATGGTCAAGACTGGTTATGGCATGGGGGATCTGGTGTACGTTTTCCCGGAGCTCCCGTTTCAGCCTCTTCATGTGGCGGAAGACCTTTTGGATGCGGTGAAATGGATTCTCGGTTGAGACACAAGGGCGGGCACCCGGGCGGGCACAAGACCCGCCCCTACGGAGAAACAAAGCAAAATGTCGGATGGGTAGGGGCAGGTCTTGTGCCTGCCCGGATGGACAAAAACGTGCCAGTGGAAATCCTCATCGTCAAATTGAGCGCCATCGGCGATGTGGTCCACACCCTTGCTTTTCTGGACGTGCTCCATCAGAATTTCCCTAAGGCGAAGATCGACTGGTTGGTGGAAGAGAGCGCTGCGGGTGTTATTGAAGGGCATCCGGCCATTCGTCGGGTGATCATATCAAGAAGAAAATCCTGGTGGCTAAAGCTGGTTGAAGGCCCGTGCTTCGGTGAGGTTTCCAGGGAGATCTTTTCCTTTTTAAAAGAGATGAGGCATGTTCGCTATGACTGTGTGATAGACCTGCAAGGGTTGCTGAAAAGTGGTGTCCTGGCAGGGCTTTCAAGGGCCGAGCGAAAGGTGGGCATGTCTGGTGCCAGGGAAGGGGCATGGCTTTTTTTAAAAGAACCGTCCGTCAAGGTGAATTATGATCAGCACGCCATCGATCGTTATCTGGAAGTGGCAACACAATTGGGATGTCAGTGGGACCGATGGGACAACCGAATTCCGGTGTCTGAAACTCACCGGCACACTTTGGATCAATTGCTTGCGGGTCATGGTTTTACGGGCGGGAATCTGGTGGCCATAAACCCCATGGCCAAATGGAAGACCAAGCTGTGGGAACCGGACCTTTTCGCGGCCCTGGGGGACCGGATCCTGACGGAATTTCCCTGCCGGATTGTGTTTACCGGAAGTCAGGACGATCGACCGATTATCGAAAATATTTCATCGATGATGAAAAACAGGCCTTTGAATTTGGCAGGCAAAACCGGGCTGAAGGAACTGGCTTCTCTATATGACCGCTGCCGTGTTCTGATCACGACGGATACAGGACCCATGCACATGGCAGCCGCCATGGGATGCCCCGTGGTAGCCCTTTTCGGACCCACATCACCGCTTCGAACCGGTCCCTATGGTCCCGGGCACAGGGTTATGACATCGGGCGCAGTGTGTAGCCCCTGTTTCAAAAAAACGTGTGATCAATGGTCCTGTATGCGGGATATCACCGTGGAGAGCGTCTTTGAAGCTGTGAGGGAGGTATTCTTGCTGGAGAAAACCTCAAAATCTCAGAAAAATGACAATGCGTAAAGGAGACTGAAATGGCCATAAGCAAGGAACTGCTGGATATCCTGGCGTGCCCCAAGTGCAAGGGGGATATCTATTTGACGGAATCTGAAGACGGGCTCATCTGCGATCAATGCAAACTGTTATATGAGATCAAGGATGATATCCCCATCATGCTGATTGATGAGGCAAAACCGTTGTAATAATTCCGCTAACTCCGGTGACACAATACCAAGTTTTCATTGCCCGGCCATCTATTTTTTGACCCGTTTTCGAAAGGTATAAAGGAGTTTCAGCAGGGAAATTAGAACCAGCCCGCCGGCGAACAGGTCTCCGGTGCGGGTGTAGATTGTGGGCGCTCGGGGCAAAAGGGAGATGGATCGACTAAGAACCGCTTCCACAAAAAGGGCGGTTTTAGAAAGGATGGCGCCATCGGATCCGATAAAGGCGCTGAACCCCGTGTTGGCTGCGCGTATCATGGGAATACCGGTTTCCACCGAGCGGAATACCGCCATGCTCAGGTGTTGGTAGGGTGCACTGGTGGCGCCAAACCAGGCATCGTTGGTGATATTGACCAGGAGATTGGCGCCCTCCCTTGAAAGATCCCTGGCCAGTTCAGGGAAAATAGCTTCAAAACAGATGAGAACGCCCAGGGAAAGATCCTTATCTTTGAGTGGACTCTGTCGATCTCCTTGAGCAAAATTTCCGGCGGCTTGAACCAGGTGGCTGATAAAGGGCAGATATTGTTTCAAGGGGACATATTCACCGAAAGGCACCAGGTGCCGCTTGTCATAATACTGCGTAAACGTGACGTCCGGCGTTATCATGTAGGCGCGGTTGTAGTATCTGATTTTCCGGTCGATACGCTTATGGGCAGGGCTGCCGAAAAGAAGCGCAGCCCCCAGTTCGTCGGAAAGACCCCTCATCTTCGGTGAAAAAAGAGGTGCGTCCTGGTAGAAAAAAGGAAGCGCCGTTTCAGGCCACACGACCAAGGCCGGCATTGAATCAGCGACCGAGCGGCTGAGCCTGAAATATGTTTGAAGGGTTTGTAACTGATAGGCTGGTTTCCATTTGACGGACTGGTCAATGTTGGCCTGTACTACGGCGGCGTTGATTTTCGGGGCCGTTTTGGTTTGGGCTCTCTTTTGTGTAACCTGATGAAACCCATAGGTTAATGTGCCCGCTGTCAGCAGCACCACGAAAAGCCACGCCCATTTAGGGAAGGGGTGTTCCGTCCCTTTTTTCCTGAAAAAGGATTGGAAGATCAGACCGTTTACAAGAACGACCAGAAAGGAAACGCCGTATATCCCGAAAAGGTTGGCAATTTGAATCACGGCGAGGTGCTCGTATTGGCTGTAGCCCAACAGACACCATGGAAATCCGGTAACGAGATGGGCTCTCGCATATTCCAGACTGACCCAGAAGGCTGCCATGAAAAAGATGGAGAAGGAGCCGCGGTTCATTTGACAGGTGAAACAGGAAAACAATCCCGGGTACAGGGCCAGAAAAAGGGATAGCAGCAGGAGCGCCAACAGGCTGATGGCAAGTGGGAGGTTCCCGTATTGCTTAAGGACTACGATGATCCAGTACATGAGGGTTATGAAATGAAAAAAACCCGCGATAAACCCCAATTTGAATGCGTTGCGGGGTGTTTTGTCCCAAATGGATACAAGCAGGGGGATGAGGGCAATCCACGCGAGAAATGAAAGCTTCCCCGGT
>JABGPV010000025.1 GCA_018644785.1 Deltaproteobacteria bacterium
TATGAGAAGTCCGACCCGATGGACCGGCCCAATGCTCTTATGGCGGCAGCGTTGTGGGCGCCGTCAAGGAGGATGGTGGGATTCTCCCTGATGATCTGCATCCGCCCGGGCCAATCCGCTTTCTTAAGGCCCTCCTGAATCTGATTCGCAGTATGGGGAAATCCTTTTGTTTCGATTCGTTCCAGCATGCCCAGGGCCAGGGCCGCGTTGCGAGCCTGGTGGATTCCCCTGAGCCCCAGGCGCAAGCCTTTTATGTTTCGAGACTGGCCGAAAAAATGAAGGCCGGACGGGGTGCTGCGGTACTTCACGTCTCTGCCCACCCGTCGGAAAGGAGCGCCCCTTTCTTCGGCAACGGCCTGGAGCTGATCGATGATTCGGGGCTGGGTAACGGCCGTTACCACATCGACCCCACGCTTGATAACCCCTGCCTTTTCCCGGGCAATATGGGAAAGCGTGTTTCCGAGGTATTCCTGGTGTTCCATGCTGATATTGGTAATGCCGGTTACCAGGGGGGTGATCACATTGGTGGCATCGAGCCGTCCGCCCATGCCCACTTCCATGATGGCGATATCCGTTTTTTCCCTCGCAAAATAGAGTATCGCCATTGACGTGACGGCTTCAAAAAAGGTGGGCGGTTCGTCGGGGTTGAAGGCGCTCCTTAATTCGTCAATCAATTCAACTGTTTTCCCTTGGCTGATTTCTTCACCGTTGATGCTGAAGCGTTCCGTAAATCGGACCAGGTGGGGTGAGACATACATGCCGACCCGATACCCTGCCTCCTGCAGGATGGATCCCATAAAGGTGGCCACCGAGCCTTTGCCGTTGGTGCCGGCGATATGGATATAGTTCTGGCCTGAGTGTGGGTTCCCGAATGCCCTCAGCAGATTCTCAGTCTTGGACAGTCCAAATTTTATACCGAATTTTTGAAGGTTGAAGAGATACCCAATTGCCGATTCGTAGGCTGGGTCATCTTTGTTTTCGGAATGAACGAGAGGTTTCATGCTTATCCTGTGTTAGGTTGATCTGAAATCTTACATTAACTATCATTACGGCATATTCGCTAAACTCTGGGTGTTTTGTCAATTGAAAACAGTCGTCATTTTCTTTCACTCAGGGCTGCAATGATGACAAGAAACCGCAGGAGAGTTGATTCTTAAGAAAGACAAGACTGGGATGGCTGCTTTTGTTAACCAACATTTTGGCCACATTTTCACAAATCACGCCCTGTTGGCCCAGATTTGAGATCCAGGTCATGGTTTTGATGGCAAATTCCTTGTCTCTAAAAAACAATTCTCTGGGTTCATTCAATGTTTTTCCAAGAATTATGGCCGTTTTGGCAAAAAGCTTTCCCTCTCTTTCTTTGAGATGGTCCCTTAATTCATTGAGGTCATTCCTCCTGGTGAGCACCCTCCTTTTCAGCATATGGGTCATCTTCCAGATATGCCGTACAACGCCCAACATGCCACTCTTATCCAGCACATCAGCATCATGGACGATCCTGGCCTCTAAGGTCAAATCCTCTCCCCCCGCCTCATGGGCCCCTGCGCATCTGGCAATCATCCGGATTTCATCTTCCGACAGGGCATCAAATTCCCGCAAAAAGCCCATTGTGAATGCCGCCACCTTTGCGGAATCACTATCATCCCCTTTTGCCAAAAACACGTCATGGACCCAGGCCGTTGCAAGAATCAGAAATTCGTCTCCCCCTTCCCTTTCCCACAGGTATCTGGCAATTCGATTGACCCGATAAAGGTGTTGGCTTCCATAAGATTTTCCTCCGAAGGCCTCCTGCCAAAACTGCTGTACGGCCTGCTCACCGATCTTTTTCAGTAATTCCGTTTTTCTGCCATCCATATGTATTGTACCCGGCTTTGTATTGGGCAGGTGAATTCTTCTGCGGAACAGTATATGGAAGGGGAGGCAACGTAAAGCTTTTTCCCTGAGAGTTAAAGGAAAATATTTGCCGCGAAGGTCTAATGATGATACTTTATTTCAAAAAGTATCCGTAGTTTAAAGAACCTGAAAAGGGGTTTGTATCGTGGCAATGTTGAAATTCAGCGGCCAAAGGATGAACCAGGGTGAAAGGATCGAGACGCTCTTGCGGGGCCAGTCTGTTGACCACGTGGGTCTATACCTCTTTGCACGAGGATTTTGTGCCAAGAACACGGGCATATCACTCGGGGAGTTTTACGCAGACGCCGAGAAGAGTCTGGAAGCCCAAGTCTGGACCGCGCAGATGTACGGGAATGATGAAAACCTGAAGTTCGGTTTTGCATCTTCTGTTGCATGGGATTTCGGCGGTGAGATCAAGATGCCCTCTGCCGAGTTTGACCAGACACCTATGGTCGTTCGATATCCTGTGCAGTCTGAAGAGGAAGGATGGAATCTTGAAATCCCACACGTAAAGAGGGCAGGCATGGTGCCGCTGAACATGGAATTTTGCCGGTTGCAGGAAAAACAGGGCCTAGTACAAACGATTAGTATCGGTGCCCCCTTCATGAATGCAGCGAATGTGTGCGGTCTTGAGAACTTGTTAAGGTGGATGTTCAAAAAACCGGATCTGGCACATCGGCTTCTCCGATTGGCTACGGACTATGGCATTCAGCTTGCTCGGTATTGGGTGGAAACCTTCGGTCCTGAAAACATTGAATTTCGCACATCAACGCCCACATCATCCAATCAGGTCATTTCTCCAAAGCATTTTAAGGCGTTTTCTCTTCCCTACCTGAAAGAGCTTCATGAGAAAGTGTTGGCTATGGGTGTCCGGTATATGTACACGCACATCTGCGGAGACCAAAACCTGAACCTGCCGTATTACAGACAAGTCCCGTTTGGCGACCCGGGTATTGCGAGCTTTGGCCACGAAGTGGATCTGACAAAGGCCATCGAGTTCTTGGGAGACAGGTGTATTATTGTGGGCAACGTGGAACCACGGGTAATCCTGATGGGCACTCCTGATGAAGTCTATGGCATATCCAAAGAATGCATTGAAAAGGGGAAAAAAGCCAAAAGAGGCTTTATGTTAGGACCCGGTTGCGAGCTCCCGCCCACGGCGCCTGCCTGCAATGTATGGGCCATGAGAAAAGCCGTCGATGACTTTGGATAGGACCTGGGAATTCAGTGTCAATGGCGTTTTTTCACATCGCAAAGTAACGCCTTGTATACGGGGAATCCCGAAATAGGATCGCGATTTTCAAGGTCGGTCAGATAGTTGGCGTTGGCTTCCCGCCACGGTGCGGCATGGATGGGGCTCCCGCCGCCCACATTCACCTCCACCTGTCCCGCCATCACGTCGTCTGTCACTTTGGCCCAAAAACCCACGCGACCCCTGGGCGATTCAACCCATACCCTGCCCTGATTTTCAATGCCTCTCTCTTTCGCATCCAACGGGTGAATCAGAACCTGGGGTTTGGGTTGCAGCTTCAACAATCCCGGAATATTCAGATGCTGTGATCGAAACGTCGACTGGATTCTGGCCCCGCTGTTGAACACCAGCGGATACTTTTCACAAAGTTCGGGGCTGCTCAATGGACTTTCAGTGGGCTCCACGTAAACGGGCAAGCCATCATAACCGTATTTTTCCAACAGACTTGATACGAGTTCTATTTTCCCTGAAGGCGTATTGAATCCCGGTTCCCCTCCCTTTCGTAAAAGGCCTTTGGCGTATTTTCGGTATTCCTGTTTGCCCGCATCATATTTGACGCCTTCCGGATTTGCTTTCAATTCCGCCAAGGATACGGGGCCGGATTGAAAGACAAATTTGAGACGATCCGCTTCTGTTGACGGGAAAAGATCCCCATACCCAAGCCCTTTGGCCAATTCCACCAAAAATGTGTATCCGGATTTTGCCTCTTCTATGGGATCGATCACCCTCTGCCGCAACTGACAGTATCCCCCTGGATATTTTTGATACCCTACGTTTTCGTAATTGGTTGTGGCGGGAAGCACCATATCCGCGTACATGGCGTCGGCCGTCATGAATCTGTCGAATACCACCATGAAATCGAGCTTTCTAAAACATTTTTTCCATATTTCCGGATCGGGCAAACTGGTTAAAAGTGACGCACCGAAAACCAGCAGGGATTTAACGGGGTAGGGTTCACCTCGCAGAATTGCCCGGGGAGCTTCCATGAATTGTGCCGAATTTAGAATATCGCAAAAAAACGGGTACTTGTCTGCTCCAATCGGTTTGATATCTTGGGGTGGTTCCAACTTGATGCGCGGGAATTTCACGGGACTGGGTGGCCTGAACATGAGTCCGCCTTGCACATCCATATTGCCCGTTATAGCCCAGAGACACAACACGGCCCTGATGCTTTGAACACCGCTGTTGCTGTATTCAAGTCCCGTGTACATAAGCAGCGATGCGCCTTTGGCGCTCGCAATGGATCGCGCCAAGGCGACAATGGTCTCCCGAGGCACGCGCGTGATTTTTTCGACCTTTTCCGGAGGGAACTCTTTTGCATAGTCCCGAAGGGCCTCGAAGCCCAAAGTCCAGTCCCGCACAAAATTTTCGTCATGGCGATTTTCGTTCACAATGACATTGATCATGCTCAGAGCCAATGCGCCGTCCGTACCGGGACGGATGCCGATCCATTGGTCCGCCTTTTTCGCCATATGGGATCGCATGGGGTCGATGACGACGATTCTGGCGCCCCGCTTCTTGGCAGCCAGGATCTTCTTCACCTTGTTGGGCGGTGAGTCCGTGGGCGGGTTGGCACCCCATATCACCACCAGATCCGTTTTGGCAAAATCCGGGTAAAGCGCATGCATGGTATTCCCGACGGTCGGTATGCCCGCAAGGAGATTATAAGATACGGAGCAAATGGAAGAAACGCCCGTACCGTTGGGTGAGCCAAAGGGATATAAAAATCCGGTGACGCCTTTACTGGTGGGATCCGGGGCCCCGAAGACATCCACAAGGTTCGTGTCGAAACTGCCGCGGCCAAAGTAGCTCATAACGGCTTGCGCGCCGTATTCATTCTTGATTTTTCCAAATGTATGGACAATGCGGTCCAAGGCGTCATCCCAGGTGATTCGTTCAAATTTCCCTTCACCCTTTTCGCCCACACGGCGTAAAGGGTACTTCAAACGGTCCCTGGAATAGATGATTTCCTTTGAATGAAGCCCGCGAACACACACCACTCCCATGGGATGGTTCTTGATAGGTAAAATTTTTTCGACTTTACCGTCCACCAGTACCACATTCACACCACATCCGCCGGGGCAAATACCGCATATGCCGGCTACTGTTTCCTTCGTCATATTGATCCCTTTTAATGTTTCTCAGATCGGAAGTCATTTCATGCTGCTTTTTAAAAGGTGATCCGTCTGCACCCTCACAATCTTTTGTAGTTATACATGATAGCAAGAAGTCTTGCTTTCTTTTTTCCCACGCTGTGGCCGTAATGCGGCACCCCCGAATCGAAGTACACGGAATCCCCCTGTTCCATCATGTAACTCTTGCCGTCATAGAAGAACTCATGGCGGCCCGCCAGCACATAGAGCAACTCTTCCCCTTCATGTTGGAAAACCCCCTCTTCCTCAAAGGCGGGCTCAATGATATAGGGGATCATATTTTTACCGGGTTTATTTGAAGCAAGCGCTTCATAACTGTATCCGTAAAAAACCCCTGCCGTCTCTACGATCTCCCCCTTTCCGGATTCGGTAAAGGTGATTCGGAGGTCAATATCTTTTTCCTCGTTTTCCTTGAGAAGGAAATTGACGTCGACTTCAAGAGCACCCGCGATCCTGTTCAAGGTAGAATAAGGTGGTGCCTTTTTGGATCGTTCGATTTTGGATAGGTAACTTTTGGTTAGGCCCGCAAGATCAGCAAGCTCCTGAAGCGTCATTTTTTTCTTTTCACGAAGCGTTCTGATATTCTGAGCGATCCAAGCCTCTTGCATCGGTTTCTCCTTGATTCGGACGGTTGGGACCTGCCCGAGTTGACGCGGATTACCTTTCCTGAATGGTCAGGGTTTCCCGGTAAGCATCTCTCAGTGCCTTTGCCAATAAATCCTGCCCACCATCTGATGCAACCTTCAACGCATCTTGAACCTTACAGAGCCGCCCAATGGTTTCCAATATGGGTTCGAGGCTTCTTAGGTATGAAGATGCAGCCTGGGTTTCATCGTCGAAATGTTTGATAATGGCGTCCGATGCCTGAATGCCGCTTCTAAGAGCGGAACCGATGCCCTCAAAGGTGATGGGCAGTATGAGTCCCCCTGCATCGCCGATGAGCAGAACGTTCCTGTCTGCCGGCTTGAACGCCCCTGACAGCAGGTCATCGTGCAACAGGGCGATGGTGCAGCCGTCCTTCCAGATCGGTTTTGTGTCAGGGTCAAAACCATAGGGCGAAAGGGTTTTTCCGATTTCGCCTCGGAGTTCACTGAGTCCCGAGCCCTCGATCAGGAATACATCGTCTTTGTGATTCACGTTAAACCGTGGGCGAGGAAGACTTTTTGGGAAAAACCAGTGGAAGATGTCTTTTGGCAGATCCAATGACCCCCCATAGCATTCCCGGATGGGTCCTGAAAAGCGAACCTTCAGTTTTGGGAAGATGGATCTGCGGACAACGGAAGCGGCGCCGTCGGCCCCGACGACGAATCGTGCATGCAGGTTTTCGGTCTTCCCCTCTTTTTTGAGAATCACCTGGCAGCCGCCGTTTTCAGTCTCTATGCCTGAAACACGAACGCCCTCCCTCAAGATGACACCGCTTTTAACCGCCCCCTGGACCATCCAGAAATCAAGATCCTTTCTCCATGAAAGCGCTGTGGGCCATTTCAGCGTTTGAACTGCTGCATCGCCCACATAAAATCGATGACCTGAAAGTAACGGCGGGTCCGTAAGCACGGATGGGGGAATGTCTCCGAACTCCTGCTGAATTATCTCCAGGGCCCACTGCCCCATGATCATTCCGGAACAGACTTTGTCCCGGGGCAGTTCTTTTTTCTCGATCAACAGGGTGTTCAGACCGCGCTCTGCGCAGCGTTTGGCGGCGGCCGCCCCTCCGGGTCCGGCCCCCACCACGATGACGTCAAAAAACTGGGAATCGTTCATATTGATGCCTCCTCGTTAATTTAGGAATATTCGGTATTGATGGGGCCTGCCGCCAGCATCTCCTCTATTTCCTTCTGTTTCAGGGAATAGCGGAGCAGAAATTCCTCATCGGATGCGCTCGAAGCGATATCATGTGTCTTTCGCAGTTCCGCCAGTGTCGGCTGCGGACGTTCTTCAAGTCTCATCTTTTTCGTCTTTTTGAGGTCGTGTATCCTGTCCAGAACCTCTGGGTCCACGGGCGCGGGAGGATCTCCGAAATAACCCAGGACATACTGAATAACACCATCGGGCACCATCTTGTAACGCTTGCCCGAAATGACGTTCATGGATGCCTGGGTGGCCACAAACTGGCTGAGCGGGGTCACCATGATGGGATAGCCCAGTTCCTCGCGCACCTGCTTGATCTCCGCCATCACTTCGGGGAGTCTGTGCGCCATTCCACCCTCTGCCAGCTGTCTTTTAAGTGTGGAAACCATCCCTCCCGGAACCTGGTGCTCATAGTAGGCTGGATCATAATTCACCGGTTTCCCGGGCTCCCTTCCTTCTTTCTCCGCAATCCGGTACAATTTTTCGGATGCCGTCTTCAGGGCCTTCTTATCCATCCGGTTCATGTAGCCTAAATCGCCGATTTTTTCCATCATCTCGAAGATTGATGGCTGCGAAGTCCCGTCCGCCAGGGGTGGAATGGCCGTATGAAGAATATGGATTCCCTGACGAACGGCTTCCGAATACACTTCCGGTCCAAGACCTGCGCTGCAATGGGTATGAATCTCCAGCGGTTTGCCGTTCAGATTTTCCCGGATGATCGGGACCAGGGTTTTCACGCGGTCCGGCGTAAGAAGCCCTCCCTGATCCTTGAGATATACCGTATCAACATCCGGGCAGGCCACAATTGCCCGGGTCTTTTCACGGTAGTAATCATCCGTGTGAACCGGGCTTATGGAATAGGAAAGTGCCACCACGAATTCCTCGATGCCGGCCTGCTTGGCCATCCTGGCATTCTTTGATATGACATTGATGTCATGGGCCGCATCGATAAGCCATACCCTTCGGATGCCGTTGGCGGCCACGGTCCGCATCACCAGTTCCATAATGGCATCCGGAGACCAGATGAACCCGATGAACCGCCTTCCCGTGGTGCCGAAGCTGAGAGGCGTATCCGGCATGGCCTCGGCTGCAAGGCGGATCTTTTCAAAGGGATTTTCCTTGTGGTACTTAACGGACACACCGATGTGAATGCTGCTGGTAAAATCAATGGCCTTGAAACCGACCCGGTTCATGTCTTTTGCCACCTTCAAGACCATTGCGGCGGTAAGACCCGTGGCATCCCAAAGGCTCTGGTTGCCGTCTCTCAGGGTGGTGTCCACAAAACGTATTTCTTTCATGGTTCTCCTCAGCCCTGCCTATTCTTCATAGACTTTGCGAATCAGCTTGCCTTTGTATTGGTATTGCGGCAGTTCATCCACCAGTTCAATCTTGGCTTGAAAAATCAGTCTGGAACGGATTTCCTGTTCCACCTGTTTCTTCAGTTCAACCTTGTCTCCGGGGGCTTCCCCCAGTTCCACCTTAACTTTCAAGGGAGGTGCTACCACGGGTCCGGGGTTTTCCAGCTGGATTTCAATGTTTCCGCTCACCCGGGGGATCAGTTTGCTCACCACATCCTTGACTGCCAACGGATAAACGTTGACGCCTAAAACCGTTAGCATGTCATCGATTCGACCCAACACCTCAATGCGAAATCCGCCTCTGCCGCATTGACATGTTTCCGTTGACACCACTTTCACATGGTCCCTGGAACGATATCTCAGCAGCGGCATGCCTTTCTGGATGAGCCCCGTATAGACCAGCTCACCCATGACCCCTTCCTTGATTTCCAGGGACGCGTCTGTTTCCGGATCAATGATCTCCACATGAACCAAACCCTGACCCAGGTAATGCATTCCAGCACCGCGATTCTGAACGCATTCCCCCCAAACGATGCAGCACTGTTCTCCCATGCCCATGCCTTCCACCACCGTGGCCCCGAAACTTTCCTCGATAAGCGGACGAACGATTTTGGTCCCCCCTTCGGCGCCGCCTACGATGGTGCGAATCCCCAGTTCCTTGGGGTTCAGTCCTGCTTTTTCCACTTCACCCAGAAGATAACTCCAGAATGAAACCGTTGAATGGAGCGTGTTGGCGCCCTGATATTGAAAAGCGCTGAGAACACGATCGGTATTGAATCCGGTAGGAAAGTTGACGGCCCCCGTTTTCTCGATCCCTTCCCTGAAAGTGTCAGCGATGAAAGGCGCCGTGGGAATGTTCACCACTATGCTGTCCGGCCGAATCCCGCCGCCCCAGCAGAACCGGGCAATGGCTTCCGCATGGACATCATGAATATCCCCGGCAGTAAGGCCCAGGTAGGTCGGGATGCCGGTAGTGCCGCTGGATGAATAGACGCGGCATAAGTCAATAACATCGCAAGCCCTGTGTGCGCCTACCGGCGGATTCTTCATTTGTGCCTCCCGCAGGTCGCTTTTGACCGTAAACGGCAGCTTGACGATATCGTCCAGGCTCTTTATCCGACTCACGTCCAGATCCGCCTCTTTAAATTTGTCTTGGTAAAATATCGAATTATCCGACACATACTTCACCTGGGACAGAAATTTCTCATCGTGAAGAGCGGCCAGGCCCTCCGCGGTGACGGATTCCATTTCTTCGTTGAACATCTTTTTTAATTTATCTGTCATGAAAAACTCCTTTTATATGGGTTCCCAAGCTGACGCCAGGAAATGGGATAACGCCTTTAATCTATTTAACGTTTTTCCTTCATCATCTGATCGAGACTGTTCACAATGGCGTGGGCCGTGGGAAGATCTTCCAGATTGCAATCCACCGTTTCAAAGGGGATGTCAATCTTCAAATGTTTTTTCAATTCATCCATAAACAACCTGTCCGCTTCAGGGTCGTAGAGGATGCTCCCTTCACGGTCGATGGAAGACCATCCCTTAGAAGGGACGATCATCTTGAGCGGCCCTTTGGTTTGATTCATTTTTTCTGCGTACATGCGTGCGCCTTCCAGTAGTTCGTCTTCCGGGAAACGCGTCATGGCCCTCATTTGATCAATTTCAAAAATGCGGCCGTCAGCCATATATTTTTCACGGTTGTGCCGTGTGGGTCCTACACCTGTGAGATTGAGACAGCAGGGCGCCCACACCTGAGGAATGCCCCGGTCAAGGGCCGCATCCAGTCTTTCCATACCTGCCGCACGATTCCCTTTGAATTTTGCCTCAACCAGACCAGCGGGTACAATTTCCACCACCGCGTCGAAAAAGCCCTGGGCGATGAGCCGATCCATGGCCTTGTCGCTGGTGCCGTTCGCGTGAAAGGGATAGACGTGATATCCTTTCTCCGTCAGGAGTCCTTCAACATTTTTGGCGCAGGCATCCGAGAACCCCAGCTCGGTGACCGCCACGGAAGGCGCGGGCAGGGTCAATTTCTTGTGGTCAAGGACCTCTTCCACCATGCCGGATATGGCGCCACCTACCTGGGCCAGCGCATTTTTCACCAGATCATTCATCCCCGACACTTCCATGATCATCTGCATCACCACCATATTCGTGGGCACGAACCAGCGGCCCACATAAACGGGCATGGCCGCCGGTGTGGCAATGATTTTCGGTATTCCAAAAGGGAGTCTGTCCATGATTCGAGCCCCCACAAGGGCGATGGTGACGCCGCCCAGTGCCACAATCCCTTGCAACCGGTCCTCTGAAAGAAGTTTCATGGCCGTCTCTATGGCGCCCCGGGTCATGATATCCGTCACCCACATGCGATCCCTTGACGCGGTGAGTTCTGCCATATCCTTTCCCACGGAACTTGCGATTTCTTCAGGAGAGATGTCCCCCTTCACTTTTCCAGCCCCCCCCATGCTGATGTCCATCAGGATGACCTGGTGACCTCTTTTTTCCATCCTTTCTTTCAGGAACTGCAATTGCTCGCCCTTTGTATCGGCCGTTCCCACAAGAACTATGTTTTTTTTCATTCCGGGCCCCTTTCTGATTCAGGAATAATTCGCTGTGCCGAAGGTTTAAATTATGAATTCTCCATTTTCAGAGATTCATGAAATTCTTTAAAGAAGGCATCCTGTTCTTTCCAATCAGTCCCGAATCGTTTGGAAAAAAAGGCGTCGGTTCGGTCCAGGGATTTCATCCACCAAAAGCGTTTTCCACCTCCGCTCACCACTTCCTCCAGCAATTCTTTAAGTTCAGTGATGTACTCTTTTGGAAGGAAAGCGGCAGCCCCCAGCTCAATGGATTTCTTCAATGACTCGGGGGTTGCCGCGTGGGCCGTCAGCATCAGAGCGGGAAAATCTTTTAAAACGGCATGTCTCAACAGCTCGAACCCGTTTACGCCCTGGATATCCAAAATCACCGCGTCATAAGATTGCGTTGACATGAACTCGATAGCAGCATCATAATCGGCGGCTTGGTGAACGACGCACATGTCCAAAATTTCCTTGAGTGTTTCCAATACGTCCGGTTCATCATCCACAACCAAAATCCGTTTCCCATTCAGTGGGTTTTCTGAATTCATCATTACTTTGGCTCCTTTTTATTCTTTATTTCTATTTGGAACACTCTGATTTTAAGCGTATTTCTTGGCCAGCAGATCCATGATGCGGTCAGTGGTCGAAACAGGTTTTTTGGCTTGGACCTTTGCAGGCCGCGTTTGGAGCCAGAAGATATTTTGTGGAAACGGGAGGTCTCCATCAACGGCCCATTCCATATCCTGCGCGCAGCCCAACTGTTTCTCCACGGATTTGCCGGTTTTGACGATTTCAATGACTTCCTCATCGCTAAGGGAGGGGACCCGTTGCATTTTTTCGGGGACATCAACCCACTCGGCACCCTTTTCCATATTGACGACGCACCTGGTTTTTTGCCCAACATGCCGGGAAATGATCTCCAGACTTTCCTTGTCCACCACAAATCCGTCGACACTTCCGGAACCGCTGACGACGCCTTCCCCCAAGCCCCAATTGGCTTCGAGGATGACTTTGTTGTCGTCTCCCGTAATGGGGTCCACGGTGAAACTGACCCCTGAAGATCTCGAATTCACCATTTTGGGAACCGCAACGCCCAGTTCATCGCCGATTACCGGGAGGCCTTTTTTAACACGGAATGCCACCGCCCTGGCGGTATAGGAGCTGGCCCATACCGTCTTTACTTTCTGTAACAGATCGTCATCACCGATGACATTGAGATAGGTTTCAAACATGCCGGGGCGGCTTTCCGTTCCGGCGGATCTGACGGAGACCGCCACATCTTTAATGTCCAGTTTTTCACAGAGTTGGTGGTAATACTCAAGAATCTGGGTCCCCACCTCTTTAGACATTTCTCTATCTTCGATCATGGATTTTAGCTTTTCGCTGACCTCATCAAAGACTTGGATCCCAGCCCCCTTGAGTTCTCCAAGGCTTTCTACGTATTGGCTCATTTCCTTTGAACTTCCGGTTTCGTCGAGGAATTTTCGATACATATCAATGCTGATGGCAAATCCCGGCGGGACCGCCATGCCAAGCTGAATCATTTGTCCCAGGTTCGCACATTTCTTTCCAACGATATCGTTGTGCTTTTCCTCCAGATCTTCAAACCAAAAAATCAGTTTTTCAGACATCTTTCCCCCCCTTAAATTTTCAATAAATCCGGGTTATCATCCTACAACTTGATCTTTAACAACACGCCATGTTCAAAATCCGCCCGATTCCAGTGGAACTTATGAACCGGAAGGGGATAACGACTATTGGCGATCAGTTTTCGAAAACGACCTTTCCATAATTTTTCACTGCCGGACCAGGCTTCCATGGTCCCGTTTTTGAGTGTCGACGCCATTTGAACGGCGGGCCCGGGAAACAGATTGGAAAAGGGCCGTTTGCCAAGTTTCCCCGGAACAATTTTTTGTGGGACCACGTAGCGGATGGGTGGTTCCGCTTTCATGGAGATTCCGGCTTCCATTCCAACATCCATTGAAGTAAGTTTTTTAATGATGCTTTGAGCCGCCAATTTTCCTTCAAGGGCGCACAAATCATGCATGTCCGCCCCGCGCAACAAATTCCCCGCGGCAAAAATATTCGGCACGGATGTCATGAAGTCCATGTCAACAGCCGGACCATCGGTGGCAGTATCACTTTCAATGGGCGTATCTTCAATCAAGCTGGACTCCGGTCGAAATTTCCCCGTGACGATGACCGTATCGCAATCCACTCGAAAATGCGCCATTGTCTTCTCCCTGACCAGTTCAATCCCCTCCACCCGCTCATTTCCCAGGATTTCCTTAACCGAAGTGTTCTTGTATATGGGGAAGCCGTAAAGTCGCCGCATCACTTCTGAGGGGAGGGCGTGGGTTTGAATTTCCGGCTCTTCTTCCACCATTCCGACAATGGATACCCCCGCGCGTCTGAGGGTCAAAACGCTGGAAAGGGCCACATGTTCGCTCCCGATGATCACAGCGCGTTTTCCTGGACGCAGAAGCCGGTGGTTGACCAGTTCCTGGAGGGTCCCTGTGGTAAAGATCCCCGCAGGCCGTGCCCCGGGAATACGTCTCGCTTGGCGGGAACGCTCAAAACACCCGGTGGCCAGAAGAATGAACCGGCTTTTGTGGGATCTTGCTCCTTGAGGAGACAGGCTTTGAAAACTATGCATTCTACGCGAACCACCTGGAACAACATCCAGAACCGTGGTGCCTGTATGGATCCGGACGGGCGTTTCTTGAATCAAAGTGCGCAATTTTCGTGCATAGGCCGGCCCGGTATAGATGCGTTTGCGGTCACGCATTCCGAAGAAGAAATGACAAAACCTGGGAATCCCCCCCAATTGTTCTTCTCTTTCGAAAAGGGCGATTTTTAATGATGGCCACCGGGACAATTCGAGACCCGCCGAGATGCCGGCCGGACCACCCCCTACGATTGCAACATCCAAGGGGAGTGATTCTTCTGGGGCGAATTCGTTCATCATTCTTCCGGTTCTTAGTGGAGGTAATTCGATCCTCGTCCTTTCTTGGTGATGGTTGAAACAGCCTGATTCCGTTCTCTTGCCAAAATGGCGGTCACTTCCGGGCCGCAGTAATTGGTTTGGCACCTTCCCATACCGGCCCGTGTCCTGAATTTCACGCCATCCAACGTGGTTGCCCCTCTTTTAATGGCTTCAACGATCTCCCCTTCGCTCACCTTTTCGCAGCGGCACACCACCCGGCCGTAACACGGATTTTTTCCGACGAGTTCGTTCATCTGCAGCGGCGTCGATTTCAGCAGCGATCTGATACCTTTCCGATAGGGGTTGAATTCCGCCTTCTCGGTCATGTCCAACCCATTATTGCGGAGTATTTCTACCACGCGCTTGCCCACTGCTGGAGAACAGGTAATGCCCGGCGGGGGCAAGACGGCATGAACGAAAGCAGGATTCTTCCGTGATGCTTCCACTATGAAATCACCCCGGTCGTTTCGGGCCGTCAAGCCGGCGTAGGACGCAACCACGTGACGCTCAAAATCAATTCCGGGAAGCAGTACTTTGGCGCTTTTCAGGGTGGCATCAAAAACCCTTTTTGAAACGGCGCGATCTTCAATCCCTTTTGCCGGTTCGGAAAATGAGTTGTAAATCAAAAGTTTTTCATGAAAGGTGGGGGTCACCAATTTGTAGCGGTTAAATGCCTTTGGATCATTCAGCGCGGTTACAATGTGATGAACAACGTCCCCCAAAAGGGTATCTATAATTAGGCATGTGGCCTTGGTATCATACGTAATATGGAAATCTTCGTCCCCTGCCATTCGGGCTACTTTTTCCCCAAAAAGCCCTGCCGCGTTCACCATGTAATCGGCCAGGATTACACCGCGGCTGGTCTCGACAATGAATTTGTTTTTTTCAGGCACGATCCCGATTACCCGGGTATCCATAAGCATATCCACGCCATTTTCCCGCGCATTCTCAAAAAACGCAGATACCAGGTCAAAGGGATTGAAAACCCCGGCAGTAGGCATGTAAAGCGCAGCAACGGCATCTCGATTTATATTCGGCTCCAGACGCCTGATCTCGCCGTTGCCGATAATCTCAAGCCCTTCAACTTTTATGAATTCGGCCTGCTTTTTCATGATTTTGAGAGATTCTAATTCCTCAGTGGAAAAAGCCAGCACCAACTCGCCTGTTTTCTTGAACTCCATATGGAGGTCCGCTATCAGTTGCTCCATCAGCTGATTGCCCTCGGCAATCATTTGCTGAGCGATGGTTCCTGGCGCCCACCTGGCCCCTGGATGCCGGACGGCATGGGTCGCTTTGGTCTGCCCCCAACCCACGTCCGCTTCCTTTTCCACGAGGGTCACGGACAGATCATACTTGGAAAGCTCCCTAGCAGCACTCAGCCCCGTAATACCACCGCCGATAATCAGGACGTCCGTAGTCATGGCCACAAAAACTCCCTTTCACAACTATGTCATTTTTGTGCACATCTTTCGGGAAACATTCTCAGCAAATTTGCCGAAGATTTCCTTCGCGGGGTCCGCCTCTTTTCGGGCCAAGCTTTCTTTCAATTGAGAAGCATCTTCAAAGAGCATTGTTTTGACAAATCCGGTTTCGCTGCCCGCCACCTGCCAAATATCGTAGGCAATGCATTCGATGGATTCCCAGAGCGGTTTGATCTTCTCTTTGGTGATCTGGACGTACTCGGCCTGTTTTTCCACGGGGATATCGTACGTAAATATCATGGTTACCATTTCCCACCCCTTTCCTTTGTTTAGCGGAATTTGCGCATCCGGCCATTGGGATCGTCAAGAATGCCCCGTCATCTTCAAACGATGGGACATCCTCGAAAAACCCATGCTGCCGCGATCCTGAAGCAATCTTTACTTATCTAGAATGAAAACAGCTCCCTGGCCGGCATCAATTCGAATGCGCTGTCCCGATTTAATGGTCGCTGTGCCTTCAAAGGTATTGATGATGGTGGGGACGCCGTATTCCCTTCCAATAATCGCGGTGTGGGACAAGGTGCCACCTCGGTCGGCCACCACGCCGGCAATGATCCCGAAAACAGGGGTCCAGGCGGGGTTGGTTCCGGGACAAACCAGAATGTCGCCCTCCTGCACCTCTTTCAAATCCGTATAGGTCATCACAACCCGTGCTGTTCCTTCCGCCTCTCCCGAGCATCCGCAGATGCCGAACATATCCGCACCCAGTTCCGGTTTTGGTTGCGGCAGATCTCCCACGACGATTTTAATGGCAATGGGGTCGCCTGAAGGAAGCAAATCCTGCATGGCCGCTTCCTCAAAACTGGCCCGATCCGTGATCAGGGGGGGGTTCGGTCTGGTCGCCCATTCTTCCCATTCGGAACGTCGCCTTTTTGTTATCCATCGGAGATCATGGGCTTCGGGAACCATCATGACCCTGTCGATTTCATCCGGGTTCAACATAAAGATATCGTCCGGGTTGTCGATGGTGCCGCCTTGAACCAGACGTTTCCCCATGGCCAGATAGCCGCGTCGAAGCAGGGCCTGGCACATCAGTTCACAATACAGATCGTGTTCTTCACTATAGGAACTCGCCTTACCGGCAAGTCCGATAAGCCCTTCGAAAAATTCTCTTTCTTCAGGATCCACCTTGGTAAGAAACGCGCTTATGGCCGCCTCTCTCTGCTTTTTCAGTTCTATTCTTTTCTCTTCAAGTTTATAGGATGTTCCCCTCAACAGATAGTTTTTTACAACGCCGATGGGAGTACTGGGATCTTCCAACCAATAGGGCTCGGTGAGTTCGTTCATGTTTCTCATTCTCCACCCGCCGACTTCATCGGTCTCAAGGTAATGCATGAACTGCTTGAACCATTCTTTCCCTTTCTCCGATTCTTGCAGCTTGGCCGCGATTTCGTCGGTTGGAGTGTCCCTGAATGTGGCTTCCAGACCCATGGTGTTCGCTTCCTGGGCAAAATCCCACATTTTCTTGTCCATCTCATAGATTTTATTGTCAAATCCTCTCATCATGTCCTGAAACTCAGGGGTCTGGTCGCTCATGCCGAACCGTTCCTTGCACAAGTCTTCGGCCAGAATCCAGGCCATGTATGACGAGTACATCCCGAGGAAATGGATCTCCCACATGCGCTTATAGGATGCAATCAGATCGTAGTTGTGCTGGTACAATTGAAAATTTGTAGCGTTATCGACGTCCAAAGTTCTTAATTTATCATACATGGCAAGGAGTTCTTTTTTTCCTTTGTCCCAAAGGCCGTCAAAATCCTCAATCCAGGGACGCAGCCTCTTTTGGAATTCGACACTTCTCGCCTTGATCTCTTCGGGATCCCGCACCACATGAAAGGCGTTGTAGGAACCCCCGTCTTTGTAACGCATTTCCCAGCCTTTACAGGTGGGGATGCTGAATTCAGCTGCTGCGTACTTAAGACCGTGGCTGCAGAAACGGATCCAGTACCAGCCGTACATGGGCGTCCAGGGAGGCACGCTATGGGTCCCATCCAGAAACCACGAATGCATGGCGGGAATATCCACTTCTTCAATCATATCGTATCCCGGAAGTTGATCCCATATTGCCACTCTTTCTTGTTTTTCATCTCCCATGCTTTTTCCTCCTCATCAATGGATTTTGTTCTGACGGCATGTTGTTGCCTCTCGGTTGACCGATTCCCCATCATTTATTCATAGAATGAACGGATTTCACCACCTCCTCTCTTTCAGGTAGGAGAATATTACCTGTTGGGATTTCCCTAAAAGCCGATGCTGATAATAAAACATTATGTCGGCCGTCTTCAGCGCCAAAACTCCATGCGCTAAATCCAGGCCGTGGAAGAACCTTTTTGCTTCTAATGTTGCCAGAAAGTCAACATATACCTGTCCGTCTGGTCCATGTAAGTGCGAGGTCTTCTATTTCGGACATGCTGATGCGAGGCGAAACCTTCTGCTTTCATCATATAAGTATTTATTATGATTTTTCTGAAAACTGATCTCGATCCAAAGGATGATGAAACACAATCCAGTTTAACATCATGAGAAATAGGAAACGGAAATACCCATATCAATATGTGTCCTATTTGTCAACAAAAAGTCAATGGCTTTGCCATTTCGGGCAAAGCCTCTGGGAATCGAATCAACTGCATCTAGTGGGCCGTCCATCCGCCGTCAGACGCAAAAACCTGGCCCGTTGTGTAAGTCGAAGCATCGGATGCGAGAAAAAGCAACATCCCTTGAAGCTCATCCAACCGTCCCCGCCGCCTCATGGGCGTCCGGGCCAGCATCCTTTTTTCACGCTCTTCCTGCTCCCGGGTTGTTTGAATATTCGACCTGGCCCTGGCCAACGATGTGCCGGAATGCCAGGCGGGCGCCATGGCGTTGACACGGATGCCGTTGCCCGCATATTCAACAGCACCCTGCCTCGTCAGACCGATCACACCGTGTTTTGAAGCGATATAATTAACCCGCGGATTCAAATCAGGATCCAGGCCCACCAGCCCCAGGACCGAGGAAATGTTGATAATACTACCCCCTTCGCCCTGATTCAGCATTGCCCCTATTTCCTTCTGCATACACAAAAATACACCCGTCAAGTTCACGGAAATGACCTGATTCCATTCTTCGAATGGCATTTCATGGAAACGGACCGGTTGGGTGAGGGTCCCGGCATTGTTGACGGCCACATGAAGTTCCCCGAAACTTGAAACCGTTTCATCAATCATTCGTGAAACATCTTCAGGGTTCGACATATCACCGACAATTTTGAGGACTTTTCGGCCGGTTTTCTTCAGAATTTCTTCCGTTTCGGTGAGACGCTCCCGATTCCTGGCCGAAATGACCACATCCGCTCCGGCCTCGGCCAGGGTTTGGGCAAAACTCCGCCCGAACCCTGAACTGGCGCCCGTAACCAGGGCTGTTTTCCCCTCCAGGTTGAAAAGGTTTTTTCCTGATGACATTGCTATTTTCCTTTCTGGATTTCTATTCCGGTTCCGGCAATCCAAAGTCTTCGGCGATCACCTTGTAACAATTATAACTGGAGCCTCGTCCGATGCCCCCGCCGCCGACCACCGATGAAGAACACATATAAAGATTGTCGACAAATGTTTTAAAACCGCCCGGCATGCCCCTGAAGCGTCCACTCTGGCTTCCGGCCATGCTCCCCTCGCTCCATGACCCGTCCCTCATGTCCAGGTGCGTGTCCTGTACATCCACGGGGGTAATGACGCGACTTCCGATGATGTTGTCTTTCGTCATATTGGGAGCGTATTTACCCCATTGTCGAACCAGGTCATCCATGAATTCATTGCCCATCTGGCGCCATTCCCGCCTGGAGAAAAACGGGGTAGGGCAGGTGTATTCCTCGAACAGGACCGAATGTTTTCCTTCCGGCACCCGGGTGGGATCCCAGATGCTGTCGGGGGCCGACAGACAGAAAAACTTGCTGGCCATGCCCAGTAGATAGATTTCATGCATATATTTGTTTTCCATGTAGGCCAGGTCTTTGGGCGCCCAATAAGTCCTGGGCGTGGCATTGATATCCGGATTGTTTTTAGCCGCTTTGTATTGGGGAAGTTCGTGAATGCCCATGGTCCCCCACCAGACATGCCCCCGGTCGTATAGATTCGTTTCGAGCCTGCGTTTCATTTCATTGCTGGTATGTTTTTCTCCGATCAAACGCGCATACATCTGGGGGGTTCCGATATCGCCCACCACCATCTGTTTGGCCTCAATCTCAGATCCATCCGCCAGGCGTATTCCTTTGGCTTTGCCGTTTTCGATGATGACATCATCTATTTCGGAATTGATGAGATATTCCACACCCAGTTTCTCTCCGGCTGAAACCAGGGCATTGGTGATGGACTGGGTTCCGCCTTTGGCAATGGCCGCAGACTCCCAACCGAGGGCCAGATGGATGGTGGCAATCATGAGTCCGATGCCCGGCAGATCGTCGGGAAAGATGCCGCCGGATGTCATGAATCCCCTGAGGGTCAAGATTCTGAGCTCCGGGCTTTCGAAAAAATAGTGAGAAAACTGCTTGCAATTCATGAACTGCATGGATGGATCCAGCCCGCTCTTGGGATCCGTCAACAGTTCTTCAAGGGCATCAGGGGTTCCCCAGGGCGTGGGCGACGAGTATCGGTATTTTTTAAAGGCCGGGCGCCACTTTTCTCTGTAGAGTTCCGTCAGGCGAAGATAGGTTTCCGCATCATTTTTTGAAAATTGAAGAATCTGTTCATAGGTCTTTTGGACATTTTCTTCGCTGAACGCCACTTCTCCTGTCTGGGGATCCACAACCCTCCAGGCGGAATAGCCCAGGTATGCCGTATCGTCGTCAAAGACGATGGCTTCATTGGTATCGGGAAACACATATTCCAGCCCCTCATCCCGAAGATTGAATTCCTTATAGGCCGGATGACCGAAAAAACGCGTAAAATGGGCGCAGAAGTTCATTCTAAAGCCCGGCGCAGGCCCATCTTCAGTGACAGCACCGCCGCCCAGGTGATCCAATCGTTCGAAAACCCCCACTTTCAACCCGGCCTTGGCCAGGTAGGGCGCAATGATAGTCCCGTGATGTCCGCCGCCAATCACTATTGCATCATAAGATTTGTCTGCCATGTTGTTTCTGCCTCCTCTATTATTTACGTAAGGGCGAAAAATTTTTCGCCCCTACGATTAACCCTAAACTATTTGAGCGAAATGAAGACCTCTGCCAGCTTTTCAGCCTGATCATCGAGCGAACCTTCAAAAATTTGACAATCCCTCCCCATATCCGGGGGAGAAGAGAGCGCTGCAATCCCCATTTTCTGAAGCGCATCAGTGTTTACGCCAATGTCCTCAGCATTCCATGTGGGAATGGACCGCGCCCCTCTCATCATCTTAAGCATTTTAGTCCGGGAGATGTACCTCAACTCCCCCACCTCATTGCTCACCGTTACGAGGGCGGGCATTTGTGCCCTCACCCGTTCGTATCCTTCGGGGATGCTCTTTTCCACCACCACACCGCCCTCTTCCACGTTGATGGCCCGGGCCAAGCTGATACAGGGAAGTGCCAGCATTTCCCCCAGAATGAGACCCACCTGTCCCGAATCCCAGTCACCGGCCTGCCTCCCGGTCAGCACCAGATCGTAATCGCCGATTTTTCGGATGGCATCTGAAAGCGCAGCTGCGGTGGAATAACTGTCCAGTTTTTCAAACTGATCGTCCTGCAAAAGAATTAATTCATCGGCACCCGCTGCAATGGTTTTTCTGAGCACCGTATCCGACACTTTTTTCCCCAGACTCAGGACGGTAATTTTACCGCCCACCTCTTCTTTCAGCCGAACCGCCACTTCAAGCGCATTTTCATCGAAAGGGCTGATGACCTGGGGGGCATCCACAATCACTTCCATTTTTTCCGCATCCACGCTCACGTCGGAAAGGGGCGCTTCCGGGTCCGGGATCTGTTTGGCGCAAACGATGATTTTCATTTCCGTCATGACAACTCCTCCAGTTTTTCCATGAGCGCCGGAATCACATCTTCATAATCTTCAACGATGCCGTAATCCGCCACCTTGAACATATTGCAGCTCTTATCCGTATTGATGGCGATGATCTTCTTGGCGTGAACCATGCCCACCAAATGTTGGATGGCCCCCGATATGCCAACAGCCACATAAATATCCGGAGAGATCATGGTACCGGTGAGCCCCACCTGGTGGTCCGAAGAGATCCATCCTTTGTCAACGGCCACTCGGCTGCACCCGATCATTACATTGTCAAATGATTCACCCAAAGCTTCGGCCAGTTCTTCAAGGAGTTCAAACCCGTCCTCTTCGCCCAGGCCCGCGCCACCGGAAACCACCACGCTGGCTTTATCCAGCGCAACAGACGCCTCTTCGACGATTTCAAGGGATTGGACCATGATCATGGATTCGTCAATTTCCGGAGTGATTTCCTGGATCTCCCCTGGGGCATCACCCGGTTCGGCAGCTTGAAAAACCTTTGCGCGCACCGTCGCCAGTTGCGGTTCCCCCGGGGATTTAAAAACGGATATGGCGTTACCGCCGGAAACCGGCTTGGTCCGCAACAACAGGCCGTCTTCCGGGTCGATTGCAAGGTCAATGCAATCGGTGGTTAATCGGCTGTTCAGCCGTGCGGAAAGCCTCGGTCCCACTTCCATGCCCACAAAAGAGTGGCCCATGAGGAAAACTTTCGGACCGATCTTCCGGCAGGCTTGTTCCAGAGCAGAAACCCACAGATCAGGTTTGAAGCCCTCAAGGAGGGGGTGTTCCATTTTATAGACCTTGGCCGGGCCGTACGAAAGCGCCTGATCAGCCACGCCGGAAATCCCCTCCCCCATTAGCAGGAGAGAAAATTCTCCGCCCATTTCACCGGCGAGCTTCTTTCCAGCTTCCAACAATTCAAGGGTTCTCGTCTCCAGTGAACCCGCTTTTACTTCGCCCAGTATCAATACTTCACTCATCCCGAACCTCCTTCTCTTGCAATGCCCGCAACACCAGTTCATTTAGATTCATCACCCTGCAGGTCCTGCCACATTCTGCCCCCGCCCACGCCGCAACAGAGGCTGCCTTCCCCATGGTGCGGCATCTCAACCAGCGCGATGGGGTGCCATGAAAACTTCTCCATATTGCTGTAGCGAAAAGTAAGTTTAGCTGCAAAGTACGTACCAGCCTGTAATGAATCATTTAAGCTGTTGATATACTTATAAATAATAGATACTGAAATATTTCTTGACGATCGAGTAAAAATACGATATTTCGTAGATGTTCTATTTATCGTGTGTGAAGGCATGGTAGTTCATAACATCGGAGGGGCGCCGCGTTCTTAGTTTAAAGGATTTCAATCAGCAGTCTTGGGAGATGTACAATGGGAGAATATGAATGGTGGGATCCTCTGGACGGGAAAAAAAGGCATATCCTGATTCTCCTGGCTTTGGACCCGTATCCGCTTTCGTTGGATGTCCTGATTGCCGTATGCGGCCAAAAAGCGGTTGAGATTCTGCAATTCCTTGAGGACCTCGCGGAGCTTGGCGTACTAAAGGGCGATGCGTCTTTAAAAAAAGGTTTTTATTCTCTTTCAGGGGGAGGAGAGTTCGCAACGTTTATACTGAAAGAGACCTCGTGTGAAGATTTGAAAGCCGGAGCACGGGACATCATTTCTCATTATGAAGCAAACGCGGAGGAGGGGTGGGAAAAATGTTTGAGGTTGGCCCACCTGTACAGAAAAGCAGATATCACCCCTCCCGGCCTGGATTGTTTCCTGACCGCTGCGATTCATTGCGGCACCCTGGAAATGCATGAAGAAGCGATCGTCTATTATCGGATTATATTGGATACCCCTGGAACTAAAATAGAATCACTTGAAGAGAAAGAGACTTATGTAAATGCAGCCATCGGCATCACCACGGCTTACGGTCATATGCTTTCCTTGTCGGAACAGAGCGCATTTCTTAAACAGGCTCGGCATTTCGCAGATGAAATCAACGATCTTGAACGGCTTCTCACCATTCGCCTTTCCCTGGGCAAAACACGGGAAGTAGAAGGGTTTTATGAAAAAGCAGCCGCTCATCTGGATCAGGCCTGGCAGCTCGCCCAGGAATTGAAAAATGAGAAACTGTTGAAAAAGGCCGCCCTCATGACAAGCGATTTTCTTTTTCGGCAGGGCCGGGTGGCGGAGGCAGTTGAAAGATATGAAGAAGTCATCGGCGATCTTGAGGATTTTTCTTCAGACCCGGAAACGCTCAGGGGTTGTGCCACACTGGGCTGGTGCTATGGCGTGTGCGGCCAGACATACCGGGGGGTCGGACTCATCGAGGCGGTCAGGATAAAGGCGGAAGAGCATCGGATGAGAGATATAGAAGCCTTCGCCGATCTTATGATGGTTTTCACCCTGCTCGAGGCCCGGCGCATTTCAGAAGCCGAGACCTACCTCGATAAAATACTCCGTTTCCCCGCGGGCTTTGTGGGGCACTCCATCCTTTGGGCAACCCATTGGTGCATGGCTTATGCGGCCTACTGTCATGGAGATCTCGATAATTGTCTCAAAGAGCATATTCTCGGCTGCGAACTTCTCAAAAAATATGGTCGGCCTCATCATCGTGGTGGTTGGGTTCTGGAATACCTTGAAGGCCTGGAAGCGGCAGGCATGGATTACCCAGGAATGACACTGACATCCGAGTTAGAGCGATTGATCGAATGGCCCGACGTTTTCATGAGAGGCGTGGCCTATCGTTTCAGAGGACGGAAAAGGGAGAAGCTTAAAAAAGGTGGAAAGGGCGCCAATGCGGATTTCCGTATGAGCCTGGAATTGCTGACGCGTTCCGGCGGCAGGTTGGAACTGGCGAGAACCCAGATTGTTATGGCGAGAGCGTTAATCAAGGCAGGGAGTAAAAAAAAGGCCAAAAAATTTCTGGAGGAAGCCTGGGATGCGATGTCCCAATCAAATACCAGGCTTTTTCCTGAAGACCTTAAACTTCAGATAGAAGCGAAGAATCATGAAGATCGACTGGTTAACACCATTATCAAAATCACCAATGTGTTGGGTACGGTTCGGGAAGAGAAAAAGCTGTTGGAGTTGATCATTCAGTTGACCATGCGCTTTACCTTTGCCGAGCGGGGGGGGGTTTTCCTTTTCGGAGAAGATGGTCGGTTGACCCTTGTGGCCAGCCGGAATCTGGATCTGGACATAGTCCGTTTGGATCGGTTCAGGCCTTATTTGGAGGAAATTGAGGCTGTGGCCCTTTCGGGGAAGGAGACCCTAAAAAAGATTGTTGGATTCCATGGGCCGGAACTTCCTGAAGCATCCCGGACAAATTTGATGATCTGCAGTCCGGTCATACTTCAAGATCGCGTATTGGGGGTGCTGTATCTGGCCTCAAAAGTGACCGCGGATTATTTGAAGAATGACCTCCCCCTGCTGCGAGCCATCAGCACCCAGATGGCGGTTGCTCTGGACAACGTTCGGGCCTACGAGAAAATTGCGGCGCTGAAAGACCGCCTTGAGGAAGAGACACGGTACTATCGCATGGACTCGGAGATATCGCCTCAATTGGAGCATATCATCGGTTCTTCAGATGCAATCCGCATGGTGCAGACCCAGATGCAGAGGGTCGCCCCCATGGATTCCACGGTCCTCATTGCAGGTGAAACCGGCGTGGGCAAGGAACTGGTGGCTCACGGCGTTCACGGGCTCAGCAGCCGTTTCAGCGGACCGTTTATCGCTGTCAATGTGGCCTCTCTTTCCGAAGGTGTGATTGAAAGTGAGCTTTTCGGCCATGATAAGGGGGCGTTCACCGGCGCGGTTCGTGCACGCATGGGCCGGTTTGAGTTGGCCCAGGGCGGATCATTATTCCTGGACGACATTCAGAATCTTTCCGTTGACATACAGGCAAAACTCTTGAGGGTCCTGGAGGAGAGGGAATTCGAGAGGGTCGGCGGGGCCGATACGTTGAGAGCCGATTTCAGGCTCATCGTTGCCACCAATTGCTCTCTTGAGGAAATGGTCGAGAAAGGGCTTTTTCGAACAGATCTCTACTACCGACTCAATGTTTTCCCAATCCATGTTCCCCCCTTAAGGGAACGTCAAAGGGACATACCCATCCTGGCCCTTCATTTTCTTCATATATACAACAACGACCTGGGGAAAGGCATTCAGGGGATTTCAAAGAGAAAGATGGCGCGATTGATGGCGTACCCCTGGCCGGGAAATGTGCGCGAATTGCGCCATGTCATTGAAAGAGCGGTCATCCTCAGTGAGGGTAAGTCGCTGGTGCTGCCCAAGCTCCAATCCCGGGGTCGAGACGAGGGGGATGCGGCTAAAGACATGACGTTGGCGGAAATGGAACGATCCTACATTATTGAAATTCTCGAGAAATGCACCTGGAAAGTGGGGGGGGAGGGAGGGGCCGCCCAATTGCTGGGTCTCAAACCGACCACCCTTCACTCCAAAATAAAAAAATTGGGTATCCGGAAAAAGATAATTTATAGGTGAGGCGTCAGCCTCAATTTTATCCTCTCGGTTTCACCTAAGGAACATGCGGTTCTCCCAAAGGTCCATTCCAGAATACATGTAGCACATTCCGCGAGCGGTTTCATTTTGAAACATCCTTCCTATTTGAGTAGGGACATGATTTCCGAAGACATGTTCAGATTTTTTCCAGCGTGGTATAGGACATGTGCAGCAGCTTTTTTCCAGCAGTCTTGAACAATACCTCAACCTTGTTGCCGGAAACAAATTTGGAAACGATTCCGGGACCGAAGGCCGGGTGCCTGACCCGGTCCCCCTGGGTGAAGGGTTGCGAAGAACTTTTAAATGTTTGCGTTTCCTTCTGTTTATGCCATGCGGGTTTTCGAGGGGCGTTGAATCGTCGTGTTTTTCCCGATTCATGGCGATAGACTTCCGGGGGAAGGGATGTGATGAAAGAGGAGAGCCCGTCTCCGCCGGGGCTGTAGCCGGACCAGCCGGAAACTTCGTTTCCGGGATATGAGATCATCAATCGGTCCTTGGCCCGCGTAGTTGCCACATACATGAGACGCCGTTCTTCTTCCAGGTCAAGGGGGTTGTTGTAAGCCCTTGCCGTAGGGAATCTGCCTTCCATGGCCCAGATGACAAAGACCACGGGCCATTCAAGCCCCTTGGCGGAGTGGACCGTGGAGAGCGTCAGTTTCTCATTCTGGGTCCCTTTGGCGATGTCCTCTGAGCTTCCGGGCGGGTCCAGGACCAGATCGTCCAGGAACGTCCTGAGTTTTCCATAACGTTCAGCCATGGGGGCAAGCTGTTCCAATTCCTTTTCCCGCCTCGGGTAGTCGTCGTAACGTTCCCTGAGCAGCGGGATATAATAGGTCATGACGAGTGAAACCGCCTCCGCGGGCGTCAGGTGCTGGGGTGAAAGCTTCTCAAGAAGGGCCCCCAGCGGTCTCAGGCCCATGTCCCTTTTCCCGAGTTTGGGCCACTTTGAGAGATCGTAGGGGGCGATGCGGTTGTCCTTCATCCATTTGATGATTTTTTGGCTCTTTCCCTGCCCGATGTTTTTGACGAGCCTCAGTATTCTAAGCCAGCTGACGGTTTCATCCGGGTTTACGACCACCCGCATGTGGGCCAGGAAATCCTTGATATGGGCGGACTCCAGGAACTTGAAACCGCCGTATTTTACATAAGGGATCCCCTGTCGGGTCAGTTCGGCCTCCAGTTCAAAAGAATGATAGGCTGCGCGAAAAAGAACAGCGAACTCCTGGAGGCTTGCTCCTTCCCCCATGGCCTTAGCCAGGTATCTGGAAATATATGAGGCCTGTTCCTGCTCTGTATGTGTGTCGATAACCTTGGGTTTGTCGCCGCCTTCCCGCTTTGTAAAAAGGCACTTGGTGTATTTTTCATTCGCATGGTCCATCAGCGCGTTGGTGAGTGCCAGGATGGGTTGCGTGGACCGGTAATTCTGTTCCAGTTTAATCACTTTTGTGTTGGAAAAAGTTTTCGGAAAATCGAGCATGTTCCTGAAATTGGCGCCCCGAAAGGAGTATATGGACTGGGAATCATCGCCGACCACCATGACATTTTTGTGGTCATGGGCCAGCCATTTCACAATATCCGCCTGAATGCAGTTGGTATCCTGGTATTCATCAACCATCACATAGGCATACCGCTCACCCAGCTCTTTTCGAACGGTGTCGTTTTCCATGAGGAGCTGTCTGAAACAGATGATGAGGTCGTCATAGTCCATGAGTTGATGCGTCTTTTTGTAATCGGTATAAAGTGTTCCAAGGGTGTGGATATGGGGGGCCACTTCCATGAACTGCCCGTATTCGTTCAGCATGAGTTCTTGAATCGGTAGCTCAAGATTGGCGGCTTTACTGATGATATTGGCCAGTGTGCCCCGCTTGGGAAACCTGGCCGGCTTTCCATTCATTTTGAGGTCGGGCACCAGGGTACGAAGGACTTCCTCCATGTCCGAGCGGTCCAGGATGGTGAAGCTGTTATTGTATCCCAATTCTTTGGCGTGGTTTCTGAGGACCTTGAAAGCCAGGGCATGAAATGTGCCGCCGGAAACAAATCGGCATCTTGTGTCGGATAATTCCGACGCCCGATCCAGCATTTCCTGGGCGCTTTTTCGGGTAAATGTCAGCAGCAGTATGGCTTCCGGGGGAACGCCGGTTTCCACGAGACGGGCCACCCGATAAATCAAGGTTCTTGTTTTTCCGCTCCCCGCCCCTGCAATGACAAGGATTGGCCCCGAAAGGGTCGTTACCGCTTCCAGCTGTTCAGGATTCAAAACATTTTCGTAATTAATTTTTCGGGTCAAAACGCGTTTCCTTAATATTTAGGGTTTCGGTGGATCGATTTAAAAGAGAAGCACCAGCAGGGGTCCCATGGTAATGATGATCAACACAAGAAAAATGAAAACCGGCAGTAAGAACGCCACAATGACCCTGGTATATGAAATGTGATGGATTTCATGAAGTCCGATAACCTGAATGACCAGTTTCCATACGGTTGCGATCCAACTGCCCATAAAGGGTATGATATTCCACACGAGTGCTGCCTGGGAATAGGCGACCACCCTGAAAGTGGATTTATACCCCTCTTTTCCGCCCCTTACAATCAGCAGCATCAAATGGAGGATGCCGCTGTAAAAAATCATCTTCAAGACGACCGCCAATGGGATTCCCACCATGAGGGTGAGGAATATCCAGATGCCGTTTAAGTGTCTGAAAACAGAATCACCAAACGGTAAAAGCCCCAATGAAAACAAGAGGACAGGCCAGAAAAAAGCCAGCATATCCCCAAAACCGCCGGTCAATAGCCCGAAGGCGAGAGGTTCCTTGAGCCCTTCCGGGTAGCTCCGGGCCTTAAATAGAACACCGGGTTGAAAAAGAGCTTTCTTAAAGGTTAGCAAAATGCCGTTTAAAAGTCCCAGGTCGTCTCTTTTCTCCCAAGGGATGCCGTCCGTTTCGGCATCAGAATTGAGTGGCGGTGTCAACGTGCCTGATTCGAGCATTTCCGGCGATTTTTCCTGTGGTGTGCGCCCGGGTTTTTCCCGGGGTGAGAGCGGGAATTTCTGATGGCAGCGAGGGCAGACGGCCATTTTGGCGGCTTCGGGAATTTTTTTCTCGGAGAGTTTTTTTGAAAAGCTGCAGTAAGGACAGCTAAGGATAAAGCTCACTTTCTCGCTCCCTTTTGCCCCTTCCGGCGGTTTGAAAGGGCCTTTTTGTCGGACCAGCGTTTCAGACTGCCCATAAGCCCTCCCGAAGACGATCGATCCAGTGCCTCGCTTCTCAGTTCAAATCCCTGTTCCGTTTGCAGTGCAGTCTGTAGGCATTCTTTTTTTAGAGGGCATTCAAAACATTCAGGCATGATTTCCCTGAGGCCTTCATTCCCCATGGGAAAGACATTATCCAGTATTCCGAAGCAGTCTTTTCGGCTTTGAATCATGGTGTTCGTGCCTTCTTCCCCTTACTTCATTTGAGCCCCAAGCGCTCGCAATATACACTATTCGTTCCAATGAATAAACCCTCATATTAAAATCGAGGAATGGTTCATGCCCCCTGTGAACGGTTACAGGTAATTCCATTGACATGGAAAATGTGAAATTCTATGATTCAAGACATGGAAAGAATAAATAGGATTTATCTGGTCAGACATGGCCAGGTCAAAGGCCATGAAGAAATTCCCATATGCGGCCATACGGATGTGGATTTGACGGAGACCGGCCTGCTTCAGTTGGATAGGGTGGCTGAACGATTGCGTCTGGCCGATCCCGGCGCCATTTATGCCAGCGATCTTAAACGCGCTGCGACCGGCGCTCGTCAGATCGGTTGTTATCATAATGTGCCGGTTCACTTTCTGCCGGAGCTTCGAGAGATGTATTTCGGTGACTGGGAAGGATACACCCTGGGGAAAATCATCAAAGAGTACCCGGAGGAAGTGGAAAAAAGGAAAAAGGATCCCGCCCGTTATGCGTGCCCGGGGGGTGGCGAATCGATTTCCCGGTTGTCGGACAGGGTCATACCGGCTTTTGAGAGAATACGTGCTGAAGAAGCCGGAAAAGACATTGTTATTGTGGCCCATGGGGGGGTTAATCGGGTTATCCTGTCGCATGTATTGGGGCTTGATCTGAGCAGGGTTTTCAATATTCAACAGGATTATGGGTGCTTGAATATTGTTGATTATTTTTCTGACTCGATTTTGGTTCAACTGATTAACGGATGATGAAGATTGATGGCGTCGTAAAAAGTCCCATCTACTGCGTTGCAGTGATTTTTCAGACTCTCAACATACTACATGTATGCCTTCGATCCTGAAGAATCACTACGCCTTGTATATGGAACTTTTTACTTAGCCATCTATAGCGAAAATCGGACTTTTTACGGGACCATCAAGATTATGGGTGATTTAAAAACGGTGGCTGCCGGATTTGCAGCCGGAAACAACACACCAGAGCTCAACGGCTTTGAAGAAATTCTGCAGCGGGCCGTCTCAATGCAGGAATTGGGTTTGCTCGACAAGGCGGTGGCCGAGTATGAAAGCCTTTTTAAGACAGATTGTCCCCCCTCAAAAATTATTCCCGGTATGATGGCCTGTCTTTTGAAGAGCCATTCGCCGTCAAAAATCATTCAAAAAATAGATGAGATATCCCACGGATTACAGTTAAGCGATTTACGGATTGCCCAGATCAAGTTTGTTCTGGGACTTGAGAATGAAAGCCGGGGGTATGAAGATCTTGCGCTTGACATGTATAAAGCCGCTTCGGAAGCGGACCCGGAAAACAAAAAAATCAAACAGAAGATAACCCAGATTGTTTCAAAGTTGTATTCGGGTTCCAGGTACGATTACCTGCTTCGGAAAAAATTGGT
>JABGPV010000250.1 GCA_018644785.1 Deltaproteobacteria bacterium
GTCCGCTGATGACTTTAAAGGTTCGGGAAAGGCAAAGAAAGGTCCCCCTGACCACGTTTAAAGTCCCTCGAACCACCGGGTTGTCGGCAGGCCCCTGTACCGTCAGTCTCCCCTTGAATTCCACATCCAGCCCGCGGCCTCGAACAAAGCATTTATCGGGGATATTGACCCCCAGATCCAGTTGAATCAGTGTTCCGCCCTTTTTGGATTTTGATTTTTCCGATGCCTCTGCTGTGGGATCATTGATGATTGTGACGGGAATGACCGTCACATCCGGCGGAAAACGTTTGGGAATGGCAATTTCCGTACGTTCCAGATTAATTTCCCCGGTCAGATCCATCCGGTCCTTGTTCCCTTTGAGATCCAGGTTCCCACCGGCGGTCACGGTCAGATTTTCTTGTCGGAGCAGGGTGGCCTGTTTAAGTATCAATGCGATTTCCGTTCGAAAAGGGGGATCCACATGGGTTTGACCATTAAGGGAGATTGTCCCCGTGCCACCATCTGTTGCTGTCAGATGAGCCAGCTTCAGAATTCTACCCTCGGCACTCATTTTGACCTGAATCTGATCCAGAAGCACGCCTTGTTCAACGTTTTCATAACGGCCTTTTTCAAGGTTTACCCCGCCGTTCAATTCCCATTTCGCAAATGACCCCCCTATCCCCATGTCCACGTTCACCAGGCCCTGCAGGCTTTGGTTGACCATGGCAGGCAGTGTCTGCAGGATCGCCAGATTGAGTATCCCCTGAAGCTTTGCCTCCAGCCTGCCGTTTTTATCCATATCAAAAGCGAAAGGCTTGAGCGAAAAGTGCGCTGGAATGCTGCCTCCGGCTTTAAACGGGGTCTTGCCGAGGCCCGAGAGTTCCAGATCGGCCAGCAGGCGCTCCCCATCCCGTCTGGAATGGAGCTTTACATTCAGTAAAATGGGTTGGGTGCCGTCACGACCCATGACTTTGTATTCTTTTATATGCACGGCCACACTCACCCCGGGGTCTGCAAGGGGCCCTGAAAGTTCAAGGCTGGCCTCAGCCGTTCCGTCCAAATCCTGTCCCACAAAGGGTTCCAGAAGGGAGAGGGGCAGATCGGTAATGCGAACTTTTGCATCCACCGTATCCTTATCCAATTTGCCCATGGCTTGAAGCAACCCTTTGTCCATTTTCAATTGAAGGTCATCCAGCCCAATCCGCTCGTCATCATGGTAGGTCAGGGTGGCAGGTTTTTGCAGGTTGATTTTCAGGCCTTCATAGCCGGCTTTCAACGTATCCAGTCGAAGTTGCCACAGGTCTGTTCTCTTGACCCTTATTTGTGTGGTCAGAAACAGCGGCGCTTCAGTGGCGGTTTTTGTTATTCCTTTGGTTTCAAGGGTGATGTCGGCGCCTGACAGAGCGCCTTTTGCCCCCAGTTTCAGGGTGTCAAGGCGCGAACTCCCGAAAGGCATATTTGTTGCTTTCAAGCTCGCTTTCCCCTGCATTTTTTTCAAATCGTCCACCCGGGCCGTCATGCTCAAGGTGGATGCGCCGTAATCCTGGTATTTCAGGTCTTTGAAGTTTGCATCCAGGGTGATGATTTTATCGGCTTCAATTTGAAACGACCCTGTACCCCTTGCTTCAACGCCGGTCAGGGCCTGGACAATCTCAAGGGAAGTGATCCGGCCCTTGACCTTTCCGGAAAAATCTTCTGTTCCGGGGGTCACATCAAGGGATGCCATAAGATCAATGCCGGGCGCTTGAACCCGTGTATCTCCAAGGTTAAGGGTTTTTCCGCTCCAGGCAAAATCGCTGTTCACTTGCAGCGACTGATCCATGGCCGAGGCTTCCAGGCGGATTGTGCCGACGGGTTTTTGCGGCAGCCCTTTGGCGCGCAGTTCTGTTTTCATCCCTTTGATCTCCAGGTCTTTGATCCGAAGACGCCGGGAGTTCAGATTCACGTGGGCTGCAAAATCATCAAATTTCCCTGAAATTTTACCCTGGCTTTGCACATCTCCCTCGGGCAGGGTTGTCGGTTTTGAAATACCACTGGTCGAATGATCCAGGCTCATCCGATAGGCCACATCAAATATGCTTTCTTTAAGGTTGACCCAGCCATCGGCCGTTAATCGGGTTTGAGACCCTTTCAGCTCAACCGATTCCAGAGTAAGCCTGTCCCCTTTCATTTCAGCATGCGCCTCAAGGGTCACTTTCGGTCCTGCCAGGGCAGCAGCCTCAGACGGTAGTCCGCTGAGATGTGAAACAGCCATATTCAGACGGGCCGTGAGGTCCGCGGGACCGGCGCCTTTTATCTGGGCGTTGATGGAAAGACGACCATCCAGAGGCGGTGCGTCCGGTGGCATCAGCACGGCAATATGATCCGCCTGAACTGCCAGATCGCCGGAAAAGCGTCCTTCGGTAAGATTCATACGTGCTTTTTTCACGCTCACGGCCACCCCCGGCAATGTCATGTTCAGGGCGCTCACCTGCCACGTTGAAAAATCGGGGCTTTGAGCATCAATTTCCACCTTGAGCGGCCCTTGCAGTTTCGGCGCTTGTTGGACCCACAACTTTTGGGCGCCAAGTGCCACGGAAGCACTTTTTAAGCCCTTAAATCCCTTTTCGAAAAGGGCTCGGACGTTCAGTGTTGTTTCATCCAAAGTTGCGGCTTGTGTTTTGAATGCGGCCAAATCCGTGGATATGTTGACCTCGGGCGCCATGAAAGGTCCGACGGCGGCGATGCGCACAGGCCTTAGACCATCGAGGGAAATCCCGGTCCCCGCCAGAAACGGGGTCAGTTTGGCCCCTTCAATTAGGGCCCGCATGTCCATTTTTTCTTTTTCCAGATCAGCAGACCCTTCCAGGGAAATGATCAACTTGCCGTTTTTGATTCTGAACTCCTCGAGCAGGACTTCTTTTTCGGGGGAAAGTGACCCATTTAAGGTCAAATCCACGGTTTCAGATGTCATAACCTTCGCAACCTGGGGTGGCATAATTCGGCTATCAGCCTTTATTTGTCCACTCAATTGCAGGGTGACAGTCTCCTGATGGCTCACGTCATATTGGAGTGCCGCGTTGCCATAACCGCCCATATTCAGATTCAGATTGCCCTTCACATGGGAAACAGGCCCCTGTGCAGTTGCTGTCAATTGAATGCCCTCAAGATCTTTGAGACCCAACAGCCCTGCCACCAGCCCTCCATTGGATTCATGGTAGGTCATATCAGCCGTCAGATGTTCGTTTTTCAGACCGTAAGCGGCTTTCAACTTAAACGCATCATCGTCACTATTCAAATCCTTCAGGGATGCTTCAGCCTGAATACGGTCTTTGGCGGTTTTTAACCGGGAGTTCAGGCTGAAAGCCATGGGTTTTCCCGCAAGCGCTTCGCCTAGATCAATGCGCTGAAGCCGGATTTCCTGAACCAATATGTGGGGTAGCGAGAAAGCGCCATCTTGTGCGGGTGTTTCTTCTTTTTTCGGAGCAGGTTCGCGGCTTTCGGGCAAACGGGAAACGGTCAGATGTTCCATTCGAAGCCATTTGACATGCACCAAACCCGAGATCAGATCCCACGGCTTCATGGAAAAATTGAACTGTTCCATTTTGAGCCAGGGACCTTTTGCATCTGAGATGGTCGCCTGTTTCAGGGTAATGGAAAAGGGCAGCAGTCCATCGAGTCCTTGAATCATTACCTGATAGTCGCCCGTTTTTGCAGTGACACGGGTCACAAACGCAGCCAACTGTTTTTTGGCCCAGGGCGTCTGAAGGCCCGCCCACAGTAGCATGATCAGCACCAGGAAGCCGGCCATGGTCAGCAGGGTCCATTTAACCAGTGGGCGCCATAACGGACGACGGAGAACGGGGGGCTGAGGTACCACCTCTGATCCCTGCCCCCTGCCCCCTGCCCCCTGCCCTTTGTCCTCTGTCATCTGACCCTTCTTCCGTTATAAAATCCGCAATCAAAAAGACTGCCCGATACTCACATAAATCTGGTAATCACTGTCAACGCCCTCCCGTTTATTGAGAGGAACGGCCACATCCAACCGAACGGGCCCGATGGCGGTGTAATACCTTAATCCCAGACCCGCCCCATAAAGCATCTCCTGCTCACTGAAATCAGGGACCGTATCCAGATAGGCGGTTCCAGCGTCTACAAAGGGGACCAGTCCGATGGACTCGGTGATCTTGAACCTCAATTCCAGGGACCCGGTGAGCATGGAGAGACCACCGAGAGGGGTATTTCCCTTTAGCGGCCCGGCCATTTGATAAGCGTAACCTCGAACAGAACCGCCGCCCCCCGGATAGAACCGCAGATCGGCCGGCATTTTGTCGTGATCGATGCCGAAAATCTGGCCGAAGGCGGCTTGAACCGCCACCACTATCCAGTCGCCACGATTGAAATTATAATAGGTGCTTCCCCCCAATACATAGCGAAAAAAGCGAATGTCGCTCTGGGAGATATCCTGATAGGGGGCCATGGCCAGGGAAAGATGATACCCCTGAATGGGGTTCAGGATATTTTTGCGTGTATCCAGGTCTGCGGTCATCGGTACATAGAAGAGTTGGTACGTGTTCCGTTCGTTGGTCGCGTTGTCTTTGACCCGGGACAGGTGAAACCCCAGGCCCCCGCCGGCCCGGAAAGTTTTGGTGAACTGCTGCCGCAGAATGACCGTTGCAATACCGGAAGTGGCATTATAGGCATCGGTGGTTTCATCGTTGAAAGAAATCTGGGAAATGAATGTGTTGTCTCGATTCAAAAACATGGGTTTTTCAAAACGAAGGGCCGCTGTTCTTGTTATGCTGTTCAATATGGCGCTGGCCGTCAATTTTTCGGCCATGCCGAAAAGGTTTCTGTGGGTCCAGCTGCCATTGAATCCGGGACCGTAATCTGTGGTGTATTCCAGGCCCAGGCGTACCGTCCGGGGTGCCCGTTCTTTCAGCTCAACGGTCATGGGGAGCCGGTCTTGGGCATCCACTTTTTCCGGATTCTTAAACGCGACAATACCAAAGAGATTGGTATCAAATAGCGTTTCACGTGCCGCTTTAATCTTTCGGATGTCATAGGGTTCACCCGCTTTCCAGGGGATTAATTCATATACATATTTTTCCCTGAGGCGCTCAAGACCTGTGACCCGGGTGGCTCCAAAACGTGCGTAAGGCCCTGGTGAAACCTGGAACGAGACTTCCACATGATTCGTTTTGAAATCAGCAATCACATCGCGATGACTGATTTTCGGAAAAGGATATCCGTTTTCCTTGTACCGGGTCAGAATGGCTTCTTCGGCTTTGACCACCAAACTCGCGCTGTAGGGCGCGTCCTGAACCAATTTCAGCGCTGCGGGCGTGGGCGGGGAAAGAACCCCCGGTGGCGTATGGGGGGCCAGATGGATGCTGATTTTCGAAAAGGTAAACCGAGACCCCAGGGCTACTTCGAAGTGCACAGTTGAAGGATTCACCGGTGGGGGAACGGCCGATGAATCGGTTTCCGGGTGGTCGGTCCTGGTTCTGGATTGACGGTCTGCCTCGGCATCTTTGGCGTTTTTCGGGGAAAGTATTTTAAATGTGATGGTGCCTCGAAAATAGCCGAATGACCGCAGAACTTTTTGCATTTCCGGGAGATCCCCCTCGCAACGACGTCTCAGGAGTGCCAGGCTTTTGGGCGGATCACTTTTCTTTTGAACAGCCAGGGACACTTCCCCAAGGAGTTTATGAACCGGGTTTTTCTCCAAGTTTTTGCCTGTTATCTCAACCTCATAAGGTACGCCATCTGTTTTGGTAGGTGCGGTTTCTGCGGACAGGGAAACCCCTGGCAGTAGAATCAGGCACAAAATTCCGAGCAGTGCTGCTGCAAAAGTATCCATATGGCGTATCAACATCTAACTTCCATGCTAACGGTTGTGGTTCCCTGCATTCAAAGGACGGGCAATATCAAAATGTAAACTCTTAATAATGTCAGATTCAGCCCTTCTTTTCAATCTTTATGATGGAATTTCGGGCTTATGGATGAGTTTTTCACAAAAAGCCCGTTCCAAATGGGGCCTTTTGAAAGAAACGAATGGATGTCAAACCCTTCAGACGCCACTCTCACAGTAACCGCGCCGGAGCTGGAGATGCAAATGCTTTCACATTCCATTTGCGCGAGCCGTTTCAGTACGGAAGGATGTGGGAATCGGCCAAAGCGGTCTTCACTCGAAGAAATGACGCAAACCTTTGGTGCTACCATTTCAAGAAACGGTTCTGAACTGGAAGTCCGGCTTCCGTGGTGGGGAGAAAGTAGGATATCGCTTTTAACCCGGTTTCCGGCGCGGTCTAAAAGCCTTTTTTCTCCCATTTCTTCAAGGTCTCCGGGGAAAAGAATGGATGTGCCGGCATAGGATATCCTGAGGACCATTGAACGATTGTTCAGTTCTTTCCCTTTAGAGGGCATGACACCCATTTTCGTAGCGGGTTCGGGATAAAGGACTTCGATTTCCGAGCCGTTAATGCGAATTTCTTCCTGAAGTTGCTCGGGCAGCTTTATTGAAATGTTATTTTCCTCCAGGGTCCTCATAAGGTCTTTGTAGCTCGGGGTTTCCACCGGGTCCCCGCTGTACCAGAATTCTTTTGGATGAAATGTCTCGGCAATGAAGCGAAGGCCGTTCATATGATCCGCCTGGGGATGGCTTAATACCAGATAATCGATGGTGCGAATTTTTCTGTGCCACAAAAAGGGCGCGATTACCATTTTGCCAACATCAAAGTGATTACTCGAAAATCCCCCGCCGTCAATCATCATTTTCTCGCCGCCGGGGAAAGAAATGAGTGCGGCATTCCCTTTCCCCACGTCCAGAAAAATCACTTCCAGGTCCCGATTGAACCCCACCCGGTGAACCCAGAAGGCGCCATCAATGATGATCAGAAACACCATCGCGGCCAGACCGAGTCTCGCCCATCTCCTGCGCCTGGAAAAAAAGGCGAAAAATGTAAAGGCATAAAAAAGAGAAATTTCAAAAAAGTTCGGTGTAAAACTCCAGATGGATGCCCACGAAAGACTTGACCAGAAACGGATGATTTCCATCATGACGTCCAGGCCCCAGGTACCGCACTTCAGAAAAAAATCCGCCAGTTGGGATGAAAGCGGTAACGCCAAAACCGATAAAAGGCCCAAGGGCAATATCCATAAGCCTAAGATGGGAATGGTTGTGAGGTTTGCCGGAATAGAGACCAGGGGAATACGGTGAAAATAATAAGTGGTGAGGGGCAGAAGAAAATAGATGGCGGAAGCGCTGACCGCTGCCAGACCTATGGCATAGGTGAAAACCGATCTCGCAAAAGCATGGTTTTCGGTTGG
>JABGPV010000251.1 GCA_018644785.1 Deltaproteobacteria bacterium
GTAGTGTTGGCCGGTATGAACGATCCGCCAGGACAGCTTCCGTTCAGCCAACGCCGCACCGCGCGCTTTGAGCGCCCGCACCACCGGCGCCAGTTTCATGAAATTAGGCCGCGCCCCCGCCACCAGATCAATCACATTATCGGACATTCAGTTCCCTCACTTGTCGACAAGATCCCCGCCAAAATCATTTCCAAGTTTTCTGTTTTATATATAACGAATCATCAGACGTAGCAATTGGAAAAGATAAATTGGAGCGAGCCCATACGACGAAACTTGTTTCTGATTTTGAAACGAGAGAGCAAACCTCGGAGGAAAAACTCCGAATATTGAGTTCCAGTTGATGTTTAATGGCTTGCGTCATCCCCGGAAATCTTGTAGTTTTTTAAATCTGATTTTTCAAGTGGGTCGTTCCAGCAAGGTTAATCATGTACAGAATTTTGATCGCATGCTTCTTTGTTCTGCTGTCGGCAGCTTTTTCCGCCGCAGAATCAGGGGAACCGATTAAGGATAAAACCTCACTGACACTTTGGATCATCCCGTTCGAACCCCCCGTCGAGATTATCCATCTGGAAGAGACAGTCCCCTTTAAAGACCAATTGTCCTGGTTCAACCGAAAATGGGCTGGTTCAAACCTCACGGTTCTGAATACGACCGTTGACTGGATGGTAGATCAGCTGGTCGTATGGAATCCCGAATTCGATCTGCCTAACTGGTCTTTGATTTGTGGGCAGGAGAAGACGCTGGAAACCCTTGGTCAGTTTGCAAAGGAAAACCATGTAGATTTACGCGTCCGGTTTCTCACATGGAAAACGATTGTCAGTGGGTTGGAAAATGAGATCAACTCCCGCCTGGAAGGGGCTCTCGGAGAGGTGTACCGCGCACCGGATGTTGTTCAGATAGGCTCTACATGGGCGCCGTATTTTGCCGAGAAAAAGATTCTACTGTCACCCGAGCATACGTCAGAAAACTTGTTGTGGCGCAAAATACGAGATGTCCCTGTTTCTCTGCCCTACACGATCGATGTGAGGCTGATGTTCTATTGGAAGAAATTGCCCGGGGATTCAAAGCCGTTTCGCGATATTTTGAAAAACGCCTCTAACTGGCAGGGAATTATTGATGCGCTTTCAGACCTTGTACTGGACGAAAATAATCCCTCTCCGCCCATGGTCATGCCGGTCGGTTTGACATTCAATCTGTTTCATGATTTTGTTCCTCTGGTATGGGCTTCCGGTGACCCATTCTTTGTTGAAACAATATTCGGGACCCGGACGAATATGGGCAATCAAGCCTCGCTGCGGGTTCCATGCCTTATCTCACAAAACGCCACAACTATTGGCAAAAAGGGCCGATCCTACCGCGTTATCTCTTTTCCGGAAATGAGCCACGAAACCGCTGCCCGCCATTTCATGGAAGGGGTAGACTATGTTGCCATCATCCAACCGGCGGCATTCATATCTCGATGGCGAAAAAACTTCATGCAATACGTGTCCACCTCTCCGGAAGCCTTCTGGGATTCTGCCGGCATGGCGCTTTTGCCGGCGATGTTTAAGGGGGGGACGGATTTGATGGTGGTGAATGGCACCGGGGAAAAACGGCTCGCTTTTCAATTGGCGCGCTTTCTGGCGTCTGATGATAAGCATACGGCCATTGCTGCCAAAAATGGATATTTGCCGGCGCAGAACCGTGATTTCGGGCTTGGGGTGCTGCTTGATATGCTGGGCGGACCTTCCTGCAAGGGCGCGAAAAACGCCATTGGGTTGATCCAAACGGCAATGAAAAATGGGCGGGAATACGCCTGTACCCCCGAATGGCCGACCCGGATGGAATCCATTGAAATTCTCGAAGCGATGCAGATACTCTGGCGTCGAATCGGAGAAGGAAACACCGAGCGGGTTCGGAAATATGCCGGGAAAGCGGAGTTGATGATAAATTCACGCATCTACTGGCCGGCTTCATTCTGGGTGATGGCGAAGCAATTATGGCCGGCGATCACGTTTATCCTGGCCCTTGGATTCCTGGGATTATATTTGCATAGCAGAAAAATCGCCTGGCGAAACAGGTTGTTGCGAATCGCCGTGGATTCTCTCAGGAGACGTGATTATGTGCTGGTATCCCGCGCCGGGGCCTTTGTCAGCGACTGCCATCAAACCCCTCAAAAGGACTGTAGCGTTTTCTCGGAATATCTCTATGATTTGAGAGCCAGAACGCTGCGCCTGGAGGAAAACATCCGTAAAGACCTTGAACATTCCGGTGACCGTCGTTTCCCAATTTCCAACCTGATCCATGAGGCGTGGGAAAACGCAGAGAGTCAATACAGGGTCGCCTATCCATCCCAAGAGGACCCACCGCGCAAACCGGTTATCAAAGACGATCTCGATCATTTAAAGGTTTGCCACATGCCGTATGTTTTGGTTGCCATACTCCAGGACTGGTTTTACAATTGTATGAAAAATGATCTTTACGCATCGGGTTATATTGAAATACGATTGTGGCAGGGAAAACGAAAAGCCCAGGGGCTGGCGATTTATTCACCCTATTCGGGGACATTCATCCATGATCAACCCTTTGGCCCCTTGCCCGAGAGGGTATTCGACCTCATGTGTGAACAGTCAAAAGCAGCTTATGGCCGGATCCCAATCACAAAAGAGATTGAAAGGGACAAGTGGGACAAGCCTGCTCAAAAATGCACCGTTATTTATCTACCCGCACCGATTAAAGGTTAAGCGTAACATCTGAACATCTGAACCTTTAAACCCATGAACGCCTACAAGAAAGGAGTACCGGCATGCCTGTTGTCTGGATTGTTGAGGACGAAAAACAATACCGGGAGACGGCAACGAAAATTGTTGCCCGTACGGGTGTTGACTTCAACACGGAAATTCATGTGGTTGAGTGGGATGGCCGCGAGGCGCTGACCGAGGAACAAAAGTCAAGGCCTGCCGATATGGTCATCCTGGATCTGAATCTAGGCCAGGGCATCAATGGAGTCGAAGCCCTCCGAAATATACCAGGCTTCGACCATAAGGAACCGAATATCTTCCATCCTTACGTGATTATCTGGTCCCATTTCGATGGTGAGCTTGAACTCTATGATATGCCCCCCGTCCACGATTTGCAGATCAACCTTAATCACGAAAGGGTTGTCCGAACCTACTGGAAGGCGGAAACAAACCTTGAGACCGCCTTGAAAGGTTTTTTTTCGAGGTTGCAGGAAGAGGGCGTCTATCATGGACCCTAAGCCGGAGAACAACCCTGAACAATCCCATCTGAATGATGAAACCTCCCATATTTCGGCTGATATTTTTCTGATCTCCCATGACGGTAAAATCCCGGTTGGCGCCAAAAAATGGCTTAATCTTTATGTGAAAAAGCACATCAGGAAATCCCTGGATTCCGGAACGGTCGCCGATCATCAACTGAGATTTATCCATATCACCGATACAAGTGTTTATACACCGAACATTCAGGATGAATTTCCGGAATTGGCCGACAATCGGCAATACTTTGGTGAACTTGACGGGAGCGAGAAGATACAACTGCAGTTACACGGTGTGCTCAATTTTTTACTGTTTGCGCGAGAATCCCCGGCCATTATCGTTACGACCCAAGAGGGGATGGAAAAACTGAGGGGCGCTCCCGGATCGGATTCACATGTTCAGGACCTGAGAGACGATGCCTTTATCATTTTTGTGACCGATGAAGAAGGCATGAAATCGGCCAAGGAGAACCGGATCCACGCCGTCCCCTGGCAGGACCAATCCCAGGAACCTGTTATTGAGCGGGTTTTTCTTTTTCAGAAAACCAGAGGGATTAAAGGTTTCAGCCGTGTCACCCAGGGGGTCCGGAGAAAAATAATCGATTACGGTAAAAAACCGGAAAGCAGGAAAACCCACCATCCCGTATTGATCACCGGCGAAAGCCGGACCGGAAAAGAGTTGATTGCCAATGCCCTTTATCATGTTTCAGGGTTGGATGAAGGGAAATTTATTGCCGTTGCCTGTGGGACTTTTACCCAAAGCCTGTTACTCAGTGAAATATTCGGATACTGGCCGGGGGCGTTTACCAGCAGTGACCGCCATGGGGGCATGGGCCTCATGGAGAGTGCCGCAAACGGCGCCCTGCTCGTGGATGACATCGATGCCGCAGAAGATCCCACGGGGTTACAAGGCGCTTTTCTCCGTTGCCTGATTTCCGACCCGCCTTCGTACCGGCGGGTGGGAGCGCGGCCTTCAAAAAAGCCCCTCAGCGAAACAGCCGAAACCTGGCTGATGTTTACGCTCAACAAGCCCGTTAGAGACATGATCAAGTCCGGGAAATTGAGGGAGGATTTCCTGTTCCGGTTTCAAAGGATTATTCAATCACCACCCCTATCCGCGCGGCCCAAAGATATTCCACAAATCGCCCTGTCGCTCTGGAAGGAGAGTCGACTGGAGGGCCGACCCTTGACCATTCCTGTTTTGCGGCATCTTCGGTATCTCAAAACAGACTGGGACGCGAATGCGGGGGAGCTGCAGGCGCTTCTTTTTCTGGCCTACGAACGTCTCCATGAGAATAAACTGATGACCTGGACCCAGGCGATTAATGCCGTACTGGAAAGGGGTGAAGATTACCTTGCGTGGTACGAAAATTACCCGAAAGGGGATGGCTCGCCCAGGCCGGAGATATACGGTTCAGGTCGGTTTTCCGAGGGGGCACCGGACAATACTGGAAAAACAGGCATCATCTCATGTGAATTCCCCGAAAAACGCCGTGAAACGTTGGAACTGCTGAAAGATGAGATCCGGAATAAACCCAATATCCGCTTTGAAATTGATGTTATAAAAAGAGTCTGCAATATCGAATCCCAAGAAACAATTTGTGAAAGCGAGTTGCTGGAGAAAAAGAAATCCTATGAAGGCTACCGGCACTGGTACGCCCTCGGAATAGGCCGGCAAACTGATGCAGACAACGAATCCACCATGGTTCGCTTGCTTGAAAACATGTTCTCACAAAAAGACCTGTCCGACTTGAAGACAAGCTTTGGCAACAAGGGGGGGGCCGGAAGAATCCACTGTTACAAAGTGCTTCTGTTTCTGGCCCTGCATCCTCAAAATGCCATAAAACGAAAAGAAATGTCTGCGATCCTCTGGGACCGAAAAGGGCGAAAACCGTTGACTTCCTTTGAAACCCACCGGGAGATCCTCATCCGACTCCTGGGGATAGATACAGAAAAGAGCCCTTTAAAAAAGCATGAAACCTATGAAAATGAACAACTTATGCTTGAGTATGTTCAAAACGAGTGGAAAATCCGCCTGAAAACAGTCCCCCCAGCCATCTGACTCAGTGAGAGATGTTCATGAGTCACTGAGAGATGTCCTGCGGCCACATCCCCATTCAATGACCCTGCTCAAATTTGAATTTTACATTTGAATATTAGTATCTTATGGCTGATTCAGGCTTTGAATTTATGGCCCATGGTTTTGCGGCACATAAATTGCTAATTGTCTCCCTGGTACGGGACATTCCAGCCCCTATGATTTTCAGACGGGGTCATTTTCGTTTAATCAACAGGTCATCAAAAGGAGACAGATATGAAACATAAAATTCCATTTTCTACAATTTTACTGGTATTTTTGTTCACTTTTTTATTCACTTCAAATGTTTTCTCTCAAACAACGCCCATCTCCGAATACGGAAAATTGAAGGTTGTTGCCAACCATCTATGCGATGTGAATGGCCGGCCCATTCAGTTGAGGGGCATGAGCAGTCACGGGCTTCAGTGGTATGGCTGGGGGGACTGCATCACCGAAGCGTCCCTGGATGCGCTGGCCTATGACTGGCAATCGGGGGTCTTCAGGGTATCCATGTATGTGGATGAAGGGGGCTATAAAACCGATCCGACCGGGTACAAATCCGCTATTGACACCCTGGTCGATGAAGCCCTGGAGCGTGGGATGTACGTCCTTCTGGACTGGCATATCCTGACCCCCGGCGACCCGTGGGAGAACATTGAACAGGCCCGTGAATTTTTCTCGTACATGTCCGCGAAACACGGCGGAAAAGGGCATGTACTCTATGAACTGTGCAACGAGCCCAATGGCGTTGCCTGGAGCCGGATCAAGTCCTACGCGGAAGATCTGATTCCCCGGATCCGGGTCAATGACCCAAATGGGATCATTATTGTGGGGACCCCGGCCTGGTCGTCTTTCGGCATTTCGGAAGGGCGGGACCCCATGGAGATGGTGAATAACCCGTTAACCGGAACAAATGCCCATAATGCAATGTACGCCTTTCATTTTTATGCGGCTTCGCACAAATCCGAGTACATGACAAAAATCCGAAATGTTGCCGATTACCTGCCGATTTTTGCCACGGAATGGGGGACCCAGACCTATTCGGGGGACGGCGCCAACGATGTTTCGAGCTCACAGCAGTGGGTTGATCTGATGGCGGAAAAAAAGATCAGTTGGGCCAGCTGGAATTTCAGCGACGACTTTCGAAGCGGGGCGGTGTTCAATAACGGTACGTGCCCCAATGGGCCCTGGACGGGGACGGCCCTGAAAGAATCGGGTCAACTGGTGATGGACTGGATTCGCGGCACCCCGGTCCAACAAAACAATAGAATTGTCGTGGGCTATTTTCCCGCCTGGGGGATATACTACGACTATTTTGTTAAGGACATGGACCCATCCAAAATCACCCATATCAACTATGCTTTTATCAACGTTAAAAACAACAAGCCCGTTATTGGGGTGACCGAGCGGAATGTTGGAGACGCCTGGGCGGATTACCAGCGGACCATTTCCGCCGCCGAAAGTGTGGACGGGATTGGTGATACCTGGGATCAGACATTGAAGGGGAACTGGAACCAGTTACGGAAACTGAAAAGCCGGAACCCGCACATCAAGGTTCTGGCGGCCCTGGGGGGATGGACGTGGTCGAGCGGTTTTTCCGATGCGGCCCTTCCGGAAAACCGGGAGGCGTTTGTGGCGGACTGCATCGACAAGCTGATTCTCGGAAATATCCCCTATGACGCTAACTCCAACACCGGGGGGGCCGGTTCGGCGGCAGGGGTCTTCGACGGCATCGACATTGACTGGGAATATCCGGTCTGCTGCGGTCTGGGAAGCAACTATAGGCCCCAGGACAAACAGAATTATACGGCGCTTCTGGCGGAATTCAGGCGGCAGCTGGATCAGGTCGACCCGGGGCTTCTGCTGACCATTGCAGCGCCCGCCGGACCCCATAATATCGTCAACCATGAGTTTTCAAAATTTCCCCAGTATTTGGACTTTATGAACCTCATGGCCT
>JABGPV010000252.1 GCA_018644785.1 Deltaproteobacteria bacterium
ATCGCCCAGAAGTCCTGCCGATCCCCTTTTAATGGATGGAGGCGGAAACCGGGCAAGTCCATATCTTCAATAGAGGTTGCCGTATCCAATGCTGTTAACCGGATTCTTAGTTTTCGTTTATGCCCTGGTTGAATTCCAGAAACGCTCCCGGTTTCAAAAAACTTGCGCAACCCTTTATGATTGAATGTCTTAATCATCGATCTAAGATTAACACTATGTTGCGCAACGCGCAACAGTTATCTCCTTAACAGGAGCACGGAGTTAGCCGTATGATGCAGGCATTGGGGCGTCGTTATGTACGATATTTCAATTTTGAATATCAGCGAAGCGGGACGCTGTGGGAAGGCCGTTTCAAATCTTGCCTGGTTCAGGAAGAACGTTATTTGTTGGAAGTCTACAGATATATAGAACTTAATCCGGTTAGAGCAGATATGGTGACTGATCCCGGCGAATATCGTTGGTCCAGTTATCAAATTAATGCACTTGGTAAAGTTTCCAATTTGTGTACGCCACACCCGGAATATCTTGAGTTAGGCTTAGAGCCTTTAGAGCGCCGAAAAAATTATCGCGCTCTATTTATCCAACGCATAGATGGAGAATTGTTAGAAGGAATAAGGGCAAAAACGAACAAGGGTTTGGCGGTTGGGCATGATCGATTTAAAGATGAAATAGAGTTGCTAACCGGCAGACGAGTAAGAGCAAAGAAAAGAGGGCGACCTTTGGGGTGGCGAAAAGAGAAAACTTAATTTTACTCTGACCCCAATTTTAGTCATCAATAGAAAGGCTGAGCCAAAAAGCACAATAACCATCCTATCGTTATCGATGTATTGGCAGTGGCACTTCAAATGTGGTTTCACCGCGCGTCACTTCCGAGCCGTGTCTGGCTGTTACCACAATAAGCTGTGTTCCAAGGTTAGGGGGTCTGTAATGAATTCGCACATGATTCACTTCACCCTGACGAAGATGAGCGATATTTTCCACATCAAACAGCACTCCCTCTGCATCCGGATCGCCATCGTAAAACTCCACGGTCACGCCATTGGCGGCGTCTCCCCCGTATGAAACCACCTCCGCCTCCACTCGGAATTCAACCGGGGTATTGTGGGAAAACCCCATGGGCGTAACGTTAACCGCCTCCACGACCACTTCCCCGTTGTTATTGTTCGCTTCATTCGCATCAGCCTCTATATAAAACGCCCGCTTCAGGATACCCACGTTATTGCTGAAAGAGGTTCGCTCACCGTCAAAAGTGACTTCCTCGAGGCCGACATCGGTTATCCACTTCCAGTCCTCCTTGTCCCTCACCGTGGCCAGGCCGTGCCCTGGAAGCTCCGCCACCAGATTCTCATCATCGTCCTGGCTCCACACCACCACCCAGAAAAGCCACTGGGTATCACCGAGCCCGGTGGTATCAAAACTGGTGGAAGCCTCCATCCAATTATTTGAGTCAGCATTAAAGCCCGGCAGAGGATGGGAGATCACTTCCTCGATGATCAGTACGCTGTCGCCTTTGGGGGTGTTGTCGGGATTCCATTCCTGGCGGTAAAAACGGGCATGGACCCTTGTCCCGGGATCCATATTTTTTAAGCTGAGGTTGTAGACCCGGGCCCGAAGGAACACCCGCTCTCCCTCTTTTGCCCTGGCGCGCTGTGGTCCACTTTGAGCGCCTACCGTTACCAGCAACCCCCGCATCTGATAGAATCCGCTGGTCCAGACGTCATTCGGTTCAGGGGCGTTGAACGAGACGCACTGGTGATTGCGGCAGGCAAGGCTCGGACCGTTAGAGACGGTCTCCCAGCGAAGGGGATGGTTAAGGGCCACGTCGATATGTTGATTGTACGCCGTCTGCGATGAACGCCACCAGCTTCCGGCATCATTATCCGTCGGGTCCGCGGCATACAACGCCTGAAGCACCCCATGGGTCTGCACGTCCGTAGGTGTGCTCATGTCCTGGAGCACCCCTTTGGGCAAGGCCTGACCGAAGATGGCCGGGGTCACCTTGTACTTGTGGGAGCCCGGTTCAAAAAACTCGCTGGGCTTATGAACGGCAATTCCCGCCGAGGCCGCCAGGGTCGTGCTGGTGGTAAATAACGTGTTGGTTGCATCGCTGTTGTTATAGTCAAAGGAACCCGTCACAGTGAACCCGCCCACCGCGTGTGCCAGATTTACAGTCCCTAAGGTGAGCGACGAATCGGTATCAAAGGAGTGGGTGGAACTTGAACCGGAACTGATGTCCGAACCCGCCCCCTTGCTCCAGCTGACGTTCACGGTGCGGGTGGAGCTGTCCGTGAAGAAGCTTTTTTGTTGGGATAGCAGCTGAGAGCCCAGAACGCGATTCTGGAGTTGCTCAAGTGTGGCCGGGTAGGAAAAAATGTTCCCGGGCATGTGAACCGGATGATACCATTCCAGTCCCCTGGCGTCGATGATATTGGAAGAGATCTTATCAGGTCCTGAGACGACCAGATAATATGGCCCCTTCTCCTCATCCTTACAGTCGGGCTTTGTGGCCGGACAGACGCGTTCTCCCAAGACGGGATAATAATAGACGTTGAAGCGGCTGGCCGTGTACCAGATCAGATCCCCGAATCCGGTGGCCGTGGAAGCTTTGAACGCCTTGCTCTTGTAAGTGTCGTAACTCCCCTGAACGGAGTTTTTGTAAAGCTGTTTCCAGGTTTCTTTGTTTTTCGCATCCGGGCCGCCGATGAAGGGGATCTTGAATTTGAGCTCCGCCCCCACCGACTCGGCAAAACTTTCCGCGTAACTGGTGGTGTGCCGTGACGTGGATTTTTTGGTGGAGCTGGTATCAATGTCATACACCGATTGGAACGATTTCCAAAGGGCACTGAAGTTAATCACATCCGCCTGCTTTGAGGTCTTCGAATGCAGGTTGACATAGTCCACATGCATGGGCGGCGACCCCAGGATGACTTGCGGCTGTGTGTGGGAATTGATACGGGCCACCAGAGGTTCGCCCACCCGCACGGAACGTCCCCTCAAGTCACCGGAACGAAGCCGGCTTCCGGAACGATTGCCTCCCAAGATCCTTTCATCATAGGCCCCGGCGCCATGAAAAAGGAAATCCGGCACGGTGTGAGCACCGAGGAACGGGGTGTAGTCATGTGGATGACCATCAAAACCTACGCGAATGAAAGCCACCTGATTTCCACTACCACCTTTACACGTCAAGTTGTCCGGCCCGAACATGACCGCGATGTCCTGATCATAGTCGGATACTTTGGCATCGCCGGTGGGCAGATCTTTAAACCGACCTATCGCCAAGCCGCTCAAGTGAGCCATACCGCAGTTAGTAAATGAAGCGGACTCCCAAAGCCTCATGGAAGATCCCTCGTCAAAAGTGACCACTGCCATCGACGTAGATTGAACTGGTGTCTTATGACCCGGGGCTAAAGAACAGCTCCATGCGACCACTGCCTGGTCACTTCGGTTGAACCCTTTAAGGGGGCCGGACACGGCATAAACATTATTGGGCCTTGCGACGTCGTTCTGGAAGAATACGGTTTCGTCCACCCTAATGGATTTCATCTGTTCATCGAATCGGTAGATTTCGCCAACCAGCGGTTGACCATACTTCTCCCCTTGCTGGTAATCGATTTTAGCGTAGGTCACAAGAAGCTCATCGCCGGGGCCGGACAAATAATCACCGGCCGCTAACGCATTGGCGGGTATCCTCTGAATATGACCTGAAGAGACGATCTTGGCGGAGAGGGGGATGGAAAGTGGGTGTAAAATAATCTCTAACGGGTCGCTTCTTTACAGATGGGTCCCGGAACCTTTCCCGGACAAACCGTCGCGAAAAATACCGACAGCCCGCCCCCCTTCAGTCTATCCGCTCCGATCCAGGCCACGTCCAAAAGCCCGTCGGCATTAAAGTCGCCCACCGTGGGCTCTCCGAGTGGTGTTAGAGCGCTACTGGTCTCAATCCATGGACCAAATACGAGAGGGCTACCGGGCGTCTTGACATCCTTGGTGGTGGCGACGAATGCTTGCTCCCCGTTCATCACCAGGATATCGTCGCAGCCGTCAATGTCAAAGTCCGCCACCGCCGCCGTCAGCCAGTAGGAGTTAAGGGTGAAAAGGCTAACGAATGAGTTTTGCTCGTGCAGTCTGTCTTCCACATAGATGGCCATGTTGTAGGGGCCGTCGTGAGCTGCGATCATGACGAGGACATCGTTTTTTTGTTCATAGAGTCGGGCGATTCGGGTCTGCTGAGGATACGGCCAATCTGGCTGGTCCCAGTGTGAAAAGAACTTTTCGACATATCCCATCGTCCATGATGTATTCCAACTTTTGGCACCGAACGTGGCAATAAGGTTTTTCTGCCTTGTTATTTTAGGTGCTTCGGCAACCGGCCTGGCGAGTACCAGATCATCCGCCCGTCCAATGTTGCGTTGGCCATGGAGGATATCGTCAACCTTGCTGAAATCAGGGTTTTTGGCCCAGGAGAGTTGGCTGGGAAGTGCTGTTAATAACACGAAACCAATGGTAGTTAAAAAAAGTCTTGCGATTTTGTTTGAAACAGGACGCATTGTTCGTATCCTCCCACGCCTGAGGTTGATGAAGAAAAAACAGCAGGCCTCCGCAAATACCAGACCCGGCGCATTAATGAAAAAGGAAGAAGTTGCTTTACGCATCACGAGTAAAATTCTACAGAAAATGAGTTAAATATATCAATCTGTTAACGGCTTTTGAGAATAGCAACTGAGCTTCTAATTGTCAAATATGTTTTCTGAAACTCCGATATAAGGACAGACAACCGGAACCACTGGCGAAGGTTTTACAACTCAGCAAGAGGTAACGGTTCAACAATACATTTTCAGAAGATTGAGGGCAGATTCGAAAAGCTCTGCCCTTTCTGTCTATTTAAGCCGTGATTTCATTTTATTATCTGGAATCGGCAAGATGTAGTGATACGAACCACTTCGATCATAATAGGTGAGTTCTGGCAAGTCATCAGATTGCACAACATGTTGTAGGCATCCCGGTGACATGTTGGTGTCAATCGTGTCCAATCGCAGAGATCTCTCGATCTTTCAATAAGACATCACCCAACTTTTAATATCTCTCAAATTTTTTCTACCCAACAGCTATTTCTGTCAGCGTTTTCCAATTTTGGAGGAAACACAGTCGATGATTTTGGCTCAACTATGGCACGGTATCCACCTGATATATCTTGTCTATCTGGCATATCAGCGTGCTAAAAAGCCTGTGATATCATCAAGTCGGCGGATAAATCCGCACCTACAGTTGTCCACCAAGTGTGATATGGCTGAAACGATGATCAAGGCCTGAGTTATGAACCGACAACAGTGAACAGTTTCAGTGACAAAGATTCGACTGACTCGGAGAAAGGACGAGTGAATTTCAGGATCTGGTCCCGGCCATTGCTTTGGCGACATCCTCCTTGTCGAACCGGTACGGGGTCGCGCAGTGATGGCATTTGATCTCCACGGGAAAGGGCCCGTTCTCAAGCATGTCCCGCAGATCTGCCTTTGGGAGGAGCCCCAGCATGTTTTCCACCCGGTCATGGTTGCAGTGACACATGAATTCAATCCTGTGATCCCCCAGAAATTGAGGTTTTAGACCCTTGAAGCTCTTTGCGACCAACTGCTCGGGTTCTTCCCCTTTGGCGAATGCCGTGCCGATGGACGGCAGATCGGATACCATGATTTCGAGATGATCCATGTCTGCTTCATGAGCGCCGGGCATGACCTGCAACATGAGGCCGCCGGCCCCGGTTGCATTCCCTTCAGGATCGAATTTGATGCTCAGGTTAAAGACGGAGGGGGTCTGTTCAGAAGTCAGGTAATAATAGGACAGATCCTTCGCAAGGCTGCCGTATTTGAGTTCCACCTGCCCCGTAAAGGGTTGTTTCGCGTCCCGGAAAGTTTTGGTCACTGACAGGAAGCCGGCCCCGAAAAATGGGGAAAGATTGAAATCTTCAAGGGGCCTCTCCATGGGAATGGGAACATTTTTCAAGTAACCCCGGACTTCACCAAAGGCGTTGGCCTCCACGAATAGACCTTTGATGGGTCCCGAACAGTCTATTTTGAGACCGATCCGTTCATCTCCCTTCAGGTTGGCGCACATTAGCGCACTCGCCATATAGGCGTGACCCAGCACCAGGGTTTCCAGGATGCCCAGTTCGTGGTTGGCCCGCATTTCGTTTACCATACGGGTTCCGTGCAGGATGGCCCCGCGGATCAAGCCCCCTGAGAGGGTAAAATGATAAAGCTTGTCTTTGGCGCCGGCCTTCAGCTGCGCTTTCAGGTCACTTCCGTAGGGTTGTTTCTTGATCATTGATTATCCCTTATCATCAAAGGGCCTCCTGAACGGAATCGACGACACTGTCGCCTGTTCATGGTGCGTCATCTGATGAATGATCACCCGTAATTGTGTCGCCTCTGTTGAATTCAGACGGGCCGGAGGACCCGGAAAAAGCGCCGTCTTTCCATGACTCAAAGGCGCGTTTGAAGTTATTAAATACACGAACGGGCGCGGACGGTTCGGTTGGGGGGGCTGCTGCTTCCGGTTTCGGCTCCGATACCGGTGGAGAAGGCGCCACAACTGCGGGTGTCGGTTTTGGGGTAGGATGAGATATTTCCACTGCTTTTTGAAGCGGAGGCAGCTGAATGTTAACATGCCGTTCCTCCCCGGTTGACAGCTTGATCCACTGGTCTTGGGTTATATAACCGGGCGCGGACACATTAAGACGGTAGCTCCCGGGATCAAGGGCGATCCCCTGATGAAATTTCGGCCTTATATTGAGAATTCTTACCCTTGCATCTCTCGGTTCGACCGCCACAAATAACTTGGATTTTAAAACCACAGGTGCGGGATCGGTGGTCCCCTTTTTTTGTTTTAAGGTCTCAATCTTTCGTTTGGCGATAAGAGCAAAAATCCCGTCCGGAAATGTTTTTAGATACGCATCATACAGTGCCGGGTCATTGCTGTCTCTAACGGACTCCCAAAAGAGCATGTCTTTGTTCAGGTCGCTCTGATGAACCTTGGGAATCGTCTGTGGCAGTTCTTTTTTCACGGATGCCACAAACACAAATTCCCCGCCTTGATCCCCGGTATTTACAATGGGACGACAAATCGGTGTTTGTTCCGAGTTATTGGCAATAACGGGGGCTATCCGAGCGTAGAGTTCATGGGTACTCAAAAAAGGTTTATCGCTTTCCCCCAATTCCTTGATCAGTTGGTAGGCAAACACACTGTGT
>JABGPV010000253.1 GCA_018644785.1 Deltaproteobacteria bacterium
GGACGATTACCTTATAAAGCCCATCAATAAGAAGCTGATCCTTGGAATGGTTCAAAAATGGGCGCCCGAACACCATATTACCTGACCACAACCTCCACGCGCCGATTCCTGGGTTTCGCCGTACCATCGGGTGTTTTGACCAATGGGTTCCCCTCACCATGGGATGTGATTTCAAGAATCTGAGGATTAACGCCTCTGGAGACGAGGAATTCGGCCACTTTTTTAGCGCGATCAAGAGAGAGTTTTCGATTATAACCCTTTGATCCGGCCCGGTCCGTATGGCCGGAAACCGTCAAGTCTACGGATTTTCGGTCTTTGATGGATCCCAGCACCCGAGGAAGTTGATCCATGGATTTCGGTGTAAGGTCCGTGGTCCCGGTCAAAAAGTACAGGAGAAAGTGAACCGGGGGCGTGGGCTGGGCATCGAGCGCGTCTTTGAAGATTTTTCGCACTTCTTCTTCATCCATGATTTGGGGGGTGCTGGGGACCTCATCGGAGCGGTTCAGCCCCGTGGCTTCAAAGGCTTTGTCCAGCACCTGTGAGCCCTTTTCACTGGTGATCTCAAGCTTTCCCACTTTCCCTTCCAAGTCCGGTATGAGGACATAACGGTTTTTGGGTTTTGTGCGACAGCCCTTGCTGTTCACCGCGAGGCCTTTTTCCGTGTTCGGACACTGATCCACATAATCGGGTATCCCGTCCTCATCCGTATCCAGCGGGCAACCCTCTCTGTTTACCGCTACGCCTTCCGGGGTTTTGGCACATTCATCCCGGTAGTCGAGCACTCCGTCCACATCGGTGTCCAAAGGACATCCGTCGCTATTCACCACTACGCTTTCCGGCGTATGGGTGCATTTATCCCTGTAATCCGGCACCCCATCCTGATCCGTATCCAGGGGACACCCCACTTTGTCCACTGTTACGCCTTCGGGGGTTTCGGGACATTCATCCCTTAAGTCAGGAACCATGTCGATATCGGTATCTACAATGATTCTTTCTTTCATGAACATGCCTGAAACGGCCTTTGAAACCGCTTCATCGCAGGCCACATAGAGCTCCGGGGAAAGGGTGGACGCCTTGTAATTCCGCAACCGGTCATCTCCTGTTTCAACGGCCAGGTTAAGCCGGCATCCCACGTCATGAAATGTCCAGAACAGTTCCACAAAGGTAACGGAAAGCCTTAAGATCCGGGGCGGGCCGTCTATCACCCTGACGCCTCTCTTGCCCAGTTCCAATTCCAGGTAAGGCATGATTTCTTTCCATTGTTCCCGGGTGGCGGAGAATGTGAAGAGATTGGGGGTGGCCTCAGAAAGCGCCATTTGGTTGTTTTTCAACTGCTGTTTTATCCATTGGATCACCGTATCGGGTGGCACGGGACCGGCCACCGTGAAGCGGCTTGTTTCCGTCAGACAATTCTTGGGAACCGATATTTCAGGGCGGGGAGATGTTTTCTCTGTTACGGGTGCGTTGGCCTTTTTTGGGGGCGACTTTTTTTCAATGGGTCTCCCCGGACAGTTGTCTTTGTAATCGGGTGAACCGTCACCGTCTGTATCCAGCGGGCAACCCAAGCGGTTCACCGGCATATCCATGGGGGTTCTGGGACACCGATCCAGAAAATCCGGCACCCCGTCCCGGTCCGTGTCCAGGGGGCATCCACCCTTTTTCACATCCGCAAAGAGGAAGCCTTTTATTCCGCTTTCGCCGTTTTTACAAAGGATCAATTCGAAAACGGTGGGCGCATTCACCATTGCCACCGTACCCCGTTTGTTTAACTCCGTTTTCAGCAGGTTTATGGCCGTATCCGTCCAGCGGTTCAGATTGGCCAGCCAGTCGTGGGTTTCCGCACCGATTTGAACCCAGTCATTGTTGGCTTGTGCATTTTCAATATCGACAAATCCCGCCACTTTGAAGCTTGGATTCAAAACCGTTCCGGCGTTAATGGGAATCCCCTTGGGGATATAGAAACGGTCCGGTGTGCCCGCACAACCGGAGTGGATGGCCAGCGCCGCCAACAGGGAAATAACGCTGAGCAGTCTGATAAGATTGTCTCTCGCATGTCCTGAAAAAATTCCTTTTCGTCTTGGCAAAAACATTAAAAAATACCCCGTTGAAGATGCTGCATCGAATTATAGATAGACCGTGTGAGTGAATGTCAGGGTTTGAAGGATATCAGAAGCCATAGTCCGCCTTTGCCAATGATGGTGCTTTCATTTTCAAGACCCGCTTCTGAAACCATTTTTTCCAGATTATTGCGGGAGAGTCTCTTTTTCCCCAATCGGTAATTGAGGTCTTTGGATTCATCGGCAATGGGTGAAATAATGTCGTCCGGCGTACCCGGACCGTATCCTCCGCCTAAAACGGCATGGCCCCCGGGCTGTAGGATGCGATGGCATTCTTTGATGATCCCGGGGGTGAGAAAGAAAAAGGCCCCCCGGCAGACCACCAGGCTGAAGGTCGGCAACAGGGGCAGATGCGCCGGTGGTGAAAGCAGTATGGGGCAGGGGGGGCCGAATGATTTTAGGATCGCACGGGCGGCATTTTCTTCCGAAAGGGCGATCAGCCCCCGCAGTGTGGGGCGACGTGCCAGCAGGGAGTTGATCATGCCCCCTGAAAACGGACCGATTTCCAGAACATGGCCGGTGTCCTGCGGTATCCATTGCTCAATCCATTGGGCCAGGTGCGGGTAGATCGGGTTCCAGAGTGTGTTCAGGCGCGTAATGAGTTCAGCATCCATCATGGAAAAACTTCCCAAACAGAGATATTGGCTTGCCTATTCCAGCTGTAAAAGATATGTATTTTTTGGCTGGATTATAGGGGTTTCAGGATCGAAAGGCCAGAACTTGTTGAATGTTTTTTTCAACGTTTACTCAATTTTCGTGCGTGTAGATTGAATTTTATATTATGGAGCAAGCCATGATCAATGCTGCGCCTGTTGCCTGCGAAAAATTTTTTGCATATTTAGAAAAATTATTTTCAATTTCAGTAAGTGATATCAGGGTGATGATCGATGATTTTCACGCTGAAATGGGGAAAGGGTTGTCTGGCGATGAAAGTTCCCTCAAGATGATCCCTTCGTTTATCGACAAACCAAAAGGAACCGAAGCGGGCGAGTTTCTTGCCCTTGATCTGGGGGGAACGAACTTCCGGGTGCTCACCGTCAGACTTGACGGGAAAGGAAATGCCAATGTGCCTTTCGCCAGCAAATTTGCCATTCCCCAAAAAGATATGCAGGGAACGGGGGTTGCGCTTTTTGATTTTATTGTTGGCTGTATTGATGTCTTTCTGACGGAAAACCATGTGGACAGAAGCAAAACCTATGACCTCGCCTTTACATTTTCTTTTCCGGTAGAACAAACAAGCATTGCCGCCGGGAAACTGATCGTCTGGACGAAAGGGTTTACGGCAACCGGCGTGCAGGGTCACGACGTTATTCTGCTCTTAAATGAAGCGTTGCGGCGGAAAGATATCCGTTGCATCAATATTACGGCTCTCGCCAATGATACGGTGGGTACGCTAGCTGCCAGAAGCTATATCGATCCCGCCTGTGATCTGGGCGTTATCATGGGTACCGGAACCAATGCCTGTTACCGGGAGGCGGCATCCAGGATAGGGAAGTTGAACACGGTGGATGCCCATGGGCATATGATCGTCAATATGGAATGGGGTAATTTCGATAAAGTAAGGGTTACCTGTTATGACAGGCTCCTGGACAAGGCTTCGGTTAATCCGGGCGCCATGGTCATGGAAAAGATGGTATCCGGGATGTACCTGGGGGAGATTACGAGATTGGTTTTAATGGATCTCATCAGAAGAGGCTTCATACTTGTAAATGAAACGCCGGCGGCTGAGTATTTTCAGGAAAGGGGTTCCTTGAAGACAGAGGATATGTCCCGGATTGAAGGTGATAGAACAGATCGCCTTGATGGCGTAGCACTATTTTTTGAACGAAATGGCTTTTCAAATATTACCCTTCACGATAAAATCCTGCTTCAACGCCTGTGCCGGATTATTTCGACCAGGGCAGCCAGGCTCGGGGCGGCGGCCATATCAGCGGTATTAACCTGGATAGATCCGAAATTCAAAGATGTGCATACGGTGGGAATTGATGGCTCGCTTTTTGAGAAATACCCCGGATTCAAAACCAAAATGATGAATGTGTTAGAAGAACTCTATGGGGAAAAAGCGGAAAGAATAACTTTGGTGCACGCCAAAGACGGTTCCGGGAAGGGTGCGGCCATCATCGCCGCGGTTGCCGCATCCTCTGAAGCCGGTAGAGTCTGACATTCTAAGGAAAATACAAACCAAATAGAGGGCTAGAGGCAAAACTCCGGAACCTCGGACTCTTTGATGCGGCCAATTAATTTCGGATTCCGGTTGTCAAAAGCGCGGAAATGGGTCTATTCTAAAGGTATGAAATTGCAGACGGTCTGTGTGGACGGCTTTCGAAAGGAGTAAACAATGACACTTCACCAGTTGGCTGGAAAACCGGCCCCGGAATCCATGCTGGAAAATATTCCCGAATTGGTATCCGCTTATTATACCCTTGATGCGGCGGGACCCGTTTCTTTCGGCACATCCGGACACCGGGGATCCGCATTGACGGGAACCTTCAATGAGATGCACGTGGCCGCCATGGCGCAGGCCATCTGTGATTTTCGGTCGGAAAAAGGTCGCAAGGGGCCGCTGTTCATGGGGTTTGACACCCATGCCCTTTCCATACCGGCTTTTCGGACGGCTCTCGAGGTGTTTGCCGCCAATGGGGTTGAAACGGTCATTCACGAAAAAGATGAGTATACGCCCACCCCGGTGGTTTCTTTTCTGATCGTGGCACATAACCGGGATCCGGAAAACCAGTTGGCAGACGGCGTGGTCATTACCCCCTCCCATAACCCACCCCGTGATGGGGGGGTCAAATACAATCCCCCCCACGGCGGTCCTGCCGATGTGGCGGAAACCCGCTGGATCCAGGATCGGGCCAACCGGCTCATGGGGCAGGATCAAAACCATATCAAACGGATCGTCTATCAAAAGGCTTGTGCCGCATCAACAACCCACAGAGAGGATTTCATCACGCCTTTTGTCAAAGCGCTCGATCAGGTGGTTGATATGAAGGCCATCCGGGAAGCAGGTGTTCGAATGGGCGTGGATCCCATGGGGGGATCCGGCGTACATTTCTGGCATGTGATCGCTGAAACCTATGGGTTGGATATGGACATTGTAAACCCGCGTGTGGACCCTGCTTTCGGTTTCATGCCCCTGGACGGGGATGGTGAAATCCGCATGGACTGCTCGTCTCCTTACGCAATGGCAAACCTCATTGCTTTGGCCGATCGGTTTGATGTGGCCTGGGGAAACGACCCGGATTACGACCGCCACGGCATCGTGTGTCCCACGGGGCTCATGAACCCCAATCATTACCTCTCCGTGGCTATCTGGTATCTGCTGCAGCACCGGCCGTTGTGGCGTTCCGGTCTCAAAATCGGCAAAACCCTGGTGAGCAGTACCATGATCGATCGGGTGGTCAAGGATATGGGTCGAATTCTTTATGAGGTCCCGGTGGGGTTTAAGTGGTTTGTGGACGGACTTTTGAAGGGTGAATTGGCTTTTGGGGGTGAGGAGAGCGCGGGGGCGTCTTTTTTGAGAATGGACGGCCTTGCGTGGTGTACGGACAAGGACGGTTTTTCAGCAGGCCTTTTATCGGCGGAAATCATCGCAAGAACCGAAAAAACGCCAGCTGAGATCTATGAAAATATTCTGGTACCCAACCATGGTGCGCCTTTTTACAAAAGGGCCGATGGGCCCATCTCCCCGGAGCAGCGTCAAGTGTTGAAGGATCTCACCCCCGAGTCCGTAAAGGTCTCTTCGGTGGCTGGGTTTCCCATCGCATCCGTTGCCACCACAGCGGCTGGAAACGGGGCACCCATGGGTGGCGTCAAGGTCACACTGGAAGGTGGTTCATGGTTTGCCGTTCGCCCTTCGGGGACCGAGCCTAAAATGAAGGTTTATGTGGAGAGCTTTGGCGGGGAAGACCTCTGGGAACGCATTTATGGGGAAGTCAATGCTTGTATTTTCTGCCGCTAACCGACACTGACTGCATCGATACTGCCATGCCCTTGATGATAGAAGCTGGGAAAAAAACGAAAACAGGCGGGAGGCTAATTTAACTTGCCCTACATTACCTGTAGACAGAAAAAAACCAGGCACAAGGTTGACGTGTCCGTGTGTGAAAGCTGCAAAGGCATGACCTGTCCTGACTACTACAATTATTTGCAGCGTTCCCTGTTCCCCCGCTTGATTCCGGATAAAAAGGTCCGACGAAAATTTCAACCGGAACCAAGGCCGGTCGACGATCGGCCAGCTTCAAAACCACCCGAACAAATGTCATGGCTGAAAAATCCGGATGTTACACCGTTGAGGCCCTAAGGAGGCATCAGGACCGGGTGAAATGAAGGCGTCTTGCATAATGGGCCAGCCATATCCCCATCATCATGGCGGTTGCTTTAAAAAGAGGGGAAGTCCCGCCACGCTCAGGACCACTTTATCGGCTGCCGCCGCCAGCTTCTGGTTCAGGGACCCTGCCATGTCCCGGTATTGCCTGCCCAGGGGGTGTTCCGGAACAATGCCGCTCCCCACTTCGTTGCTGACGATAATAACCGATTGATCACTTCGGGCCAGGGCTTCAAGGAGGGCATTCTGGTATACCGGAACTTTTTCTTCTCCCTTTTTCAACAGAACATTGCTCAGCCAGATGGTCGTGCAGTCGATGAGGATGGCTTCGACCGTGGAATCATCTGATTCCAGGATTTTAGCAATTTCGAGCGGTTCTTCCTTTAACTGCCATTTGGGCCCTCGGACCTCCTTGTGCAGTCTCACCCGGTCTGCCATTTCTTCATCCATGACTTCAGCAGTTGCTAAAAACATATAGGAATCATATTGATTTTCAACGTATTCAAGTGCCCAGGAACTTTTGCCACTCCGAGCACCGCCCAGAACGAGTACGATCTCTTTTTTATTTGAATGGGTCATCAAAGTATCACTCTACTGCCTTCTCTGGCTGCCTCGATTTTGATATTCGCCCGGTCTTTACCGGCAAGCTCCCGGCACTTCTTTTCGATCAGGGCCATGTCCCGGTCCGTTCTGGAGGGTTCGTAGTGAAAAAGCATCAGATGCTTCACCCCGGCTTTCAGGGCCAGTTCCAGGGCAGTGCTGTAATCCGAATGCCCCCAGCCGCGATAGGTTTCGA
>JABGPV010000254.1 GCA_018644785.1 Deltaproteobacteria bacterium
TCTAACATAAGGTGAACCAAATGTCCCGTACTTTCTCTGATTTTTTCATTCTCTCCAACAGCCGTGATTTACACCCTCTCCACCTTTTAGATCAGGCAGGTCCATAGAATATGAAGGTGGTCCATCTCCTGTTTCGGTGCTTACCCCGTCTGTGTCATTCAAATATTCTATGGCCATGGGTTCCCCGTTTATAGTGAGTGTTAATGTGGAAACCAAGTTCATGTCCCGATCCATAACCAACGCGTAGGCGACCGGGCCATTATCTTCGACGGATACGGCCGCTTGCACGATGTAATTCGTTTGGACCCCTGTGTTGTCGTTGTCACTTGAGCAGGCAGGCACACACATAATTGACACGAATAGAAATAAGCGGAAAAATTGGCAGGGTAGGTGTAAGGTCGCAAAAGGTCTTTGAATGGGCATCTGGTAATTTCTCCTTTCAATCCAAAAATCTCACCAGCACTTTAGCCTCAATATACTTGAAAACCCAAATATCGTAAAGGTCGAAAAAGCTGTGGTATTCTAAAATCAGAAGGCTTGATCGAACATTGAGAATTGGTTCCCTCTGTCAGGTTTGACCGCAGTACAGTAGGGCATTACAACTGGTTGCGACTTTCAAAATGAATCAGAATAATAGTATGAGAAAAATAAACTTGATGTAATACATATCATGATTGTAAGGTAAAGTCAAGATCAGAATAATAAGAATTATATGGATATTTCATCTTTTAATATGAATAATATGAATTAAGAATCACACAACATAACCAACCTCGCAACATAAATTGAGAGTATATGAAATTCTTTTTTATGTCAAAAACCGAATATGCCTTGCCATCCGCAAGAGACTTGAAGTCAAATGATTTGCCGTTTCACCGGCTTCAGAAAGGACTATGCGCGTAAGTGTGGCGCTGAATGCCAGGATTCAATCAACCCTGGCAAATGAAATTTTTTAGGCCCAGGCAGCGAAAATCGGCAAATCAGTTTTTAGAAGAGATCTGAAGGTTCTTTGAGGATTTGTGATTTAAGACGCTGGTTTCTAAACTACCGTTGGGAAATCCTTCCGGTATACCCAAGCCCGCCATGTCTTTTAGATCGGAATGAATTTTCGAAACGTCAACCGAAAATTGACCCCTTGCGACAACCGAATTTTGACCCCTCTATGATTTAAATGTTAGCTTTCCCATAGCGATAAGGGCGGGTTGTTTGTCGGGCTACTGATACCCGCTAAAAAGTTGCCTTCGTCGCTTTCCTTTGACTGGAAAAGGAGGTTCCATGAAAACTCGAATTCTGGCGAGAGCAATGCTTCTAGCCCTGCTGGCCATGGTCGTTTCCGCATGCGACGGTTCTTCCGACAGCACCGTGAGTATCAGCAACCTGACCGCTTCCGTATCAGCCAGCCGCACGTCCACCAGCGGGAATTACACCCTGCAATTTGAACAGTCCGGCCGATGGGTGATCTATGTGGGCGGAACCCCTAGGAGCATAGACTATTCTCAACCTGCGGCGTTTAGCGGCGGTGAGGATATTACCTTCGATACATCCGGCGAAAACAGGCGTTTTTTCTTTGACGCCTTTTTGAATTCGGGGAATGCTCTTTTTTCCGAATTCCATATTCCTCTGGCCGGAGTGGATAATACCCGGGAGTTCGGCGGATATGAAGGCGCAGGCGGAAAATTCATCGCTTTCTGTCACCTGTATCGCTCCGGAAAATTGAGCGGTACAACCACTGACGATCTGGCCTATCTCAACAGCATGGCTATATCCGACGTGATCGACCTGCGAAGTGAAAGCCAGATCAAAGGTGCCCCGGATGTTCTGCCGGAGGGGGTTCTGTGGCACAAATATACCCTTAGCTCGCATATTGATTTCGACAAAGAGATAACAAAAGTTATTCTGGGGGAAGCGGATGGTTATCAGGTAATGATAGATTTCTATTCAGCCGATATTGAAGAATCCAATATTCAGTCCTGGATAGGGGTATTCGACATTCTCGAAGGGGGAGGGCCTGCCATGTTTCATTGTTCGGCGGGAAAAGACGCCACCGGCATGACGTCGGTTCTTCTTTTGTCGGCGTTGGGTGTGGACCGGGAGACGGTGATCGAGGATTATACCAAGTCAGACATCTATCTGGCGGATTGGATCGAGGAGCAAGTTGCGGAAGCCGAAATGATTCTTCCGGGAGGGGGGGAACGGCTCCGTCCCATGCTCGAGGCCAAACGGGAATACATGGAGACCTTTCTTGAAACCGTGGAAAGACAGTTCGGTTCCATGGCCAGCCTTTTGCGCAATGTCATCCATGTGGATGTGAAATTGTTACAGAACCTGTATCTTCGGTAAGGGGCCTCTCAAGAAGAACTTCACAATTCATCAAAAAATGAGGACTCACGGTTGAAATCAATGACAACCTACAGAATTGCAGTGAACGGTTACTCTGACTACAAACTAGCCGATAAAAAACGTTTTTTGAGGCTCTGAGCAAAGCTGGCCCAGGTAATCTCTGAGCTCTCATCTTGTTGGGACCTGACCACAACATATTACGGCTGGCTGATTATTGGATGTGACCCCAAACGCATTTTTCTGATGCGAGTTCTTAAGCCGACTCAAACACCAGATCGGTTTCACCCTCTTCTGCTCCTTGTCGGTGTAGGAATTTTGCTTTCAAGGGCAAACCCATTTGAATCGTCTCGGGCTTTAGGGTATCCACCCCTTCAATGCGGGCATCAACCCGTGCACCTTTTTCCAATTCAACCACTCCAGAGCAATATGGATTTTTCCGATTGTACCCCTGGGCTATCATGGAGGGAGGTCCCACGGATATACAGGTGAAAGCCGCTAGTTTTCCTTCTCCCTTCAGCTCAACCCATTCCATTTTCGAACCATGACATTCTATGCAGATGGGTCGGGGCGGCACATATTGAGCCTTACACGCTTTGCATTTGGATCCCATCAGTTTTTCTTCCTTCAGGAATTGTGCATAAGAGATGTCACTGAAGTCCCTCACTTCCATGGATCTATCTCCTTTCAAGTATCGTAAAAGTACAGGTGCCGCCGGTACCGCCCAAATTGTGTGCCGCGCCGATTCGAAGGTTTTTTTTCGGAACCTGCCGTTTCCCAGCCTTACCCCTCAGTTGGGTCCACACCTCATACAACTGGGAAATACCAGTCGCGCCCACCGGATGCCCTTTGCATTTGAGTCCTCCTGACGTGTTGATGGGTTTGGGACCGTCCAGCCGGGTTTCACCATTTGCGACGGCCTTGAACCCTTCTCCGGCGCCAAAAAATCCCAAATCTTCCATGTGAATCAGTTCGGCGATGGAAAAGCAGTCGTGCACCTCGGCGAATTGAATATCATCCGGTGTGAGATCGGACATGCCGTATGCCTCTTTGGCGGCATAACGGGTCGCTTCGAAATAGGTCAGATCCTTGCAGGCATGAAGCCCTCTCCCGCTTCCCTGGCCCATTCCGATGACATAGAGTGGATCATTCGTGAAATTTAATGCTATTTCCTCGGCCACCAGGAGCATGCAACTGGCCCCATCGCTGATGGGGCAGCAGTCAAAGAGGTGCATGGGCCACGCCACGGGCGGATTCGCACGGGGGTCGCTCAAAAATTCTTTTTCATCGCGCCATTGGGGAAGCGGCTTCTCTTTCTTCTGAGCCTTTTGGATCTTGACACGCATCAAATCCCGGATGGATAAGGGCAATTGGGCTTTGGGATTCAATGTGGCATTGTGATGACTTTTAATGGTGATATCCATGAGATGTTCGCGCGTGGCTCCGTATCTTTTGAAATAGGCCGTTGCCAGCGCACCGAAAACGCCCGGGAAGGTAAACCCCGCGCGCCCTTCATAGGGGACGGTGGCCAGTGCAAGGCCCTCGGCCACTTCTTCGGTGGTGCGTTTGGACATCTCCTCCACACCCCCCACCAGAACCATATCGTAAAATCCCGAGGCGATGGCAAAAACCCCTTCCCTGAACGCCAGGGCACTGGAGGCGCATGCGCCTTCCGTCCTCGTGGCCGGTTTGGGGGTAAGACCAATGAGGTCGGAGACGAGTGGTCCCCAGTGGGACTGATGAACGAAGAAGTCATTGGAAAAATTGCCCAAATAGAGGGCATCCATATCGTGAGGATCCACGCCCTTGTCCACGGAGGCAAGCATCTCCAGGTATGCTTCGGCAAAAAGGTCCTTTGAGTCTCTATCTCTGAACATGCCGAACTTGGACATCCCGGCTCCCACCACCGCCACGCCCCGTCCCAATTTCCTCTTCCTGACCATTATCTCCTCCCAAATGATGATAACCTACGGTATTTCATCAGGATACCGAACCCTTCATCAGAGCGGGATCTCATCAGACCTTACGCACTTTGTCCTTCCAGTATACGGCCCTTAGATCCCGCTTCAGTATTTTTCCATAATTGTTCTTGGGCAAGGCGTCTACAAAATCCACCGATTTAGGCTTTTTATAACTGGCAATATGATGTCTGCAGAAAGAGATAAGGTCTTCTTCACTAACGGATGCGTCCGGATGGAGCGCTACAACGGCTTTTATGGCCTCACCCCATTTGACATCCGGAATTCCGATGACCGCCACCTCCCTTACGGCGTCGTGACGTATGAGCACCTCCTCGATTTCCCGGGGATAGATGTTCTCACCACCGCTGATAATCATGTCCTTGGACCGGTCCATGATGAACAAATATCCCTTTTCATCCATAGACCCCATATCCCCAGTATGGAGCCACCCGTTTTTCAAGACTTTATTGGTGGCTTCCGGATTGCGCCAGTACCCCGTCATGACCAGGTCCGATCGGGTAACGATCTCCCCCGTCTTACCGGGAGGGAGTTCCCCGTCATCGGGGTCAAAAATTTTGACTTCCACATCGGTTCGCGGAAATCCCGCCGAAGAGAGCCTCTTCATCTGATCCGCGCTCCCATCCAGCAGATGATCCCCATGGGGGAGGTAGGTGATGGTCATGGGAGACTCCGCCTGCCCGAACAACTGGACCAGGCATGGGCCCAGTTTTTTCATGGCCTGTTTCAAGTCTTCCACCAGCATGGGAGCCCCGCCGTAATTGAGGGCTCTTAGCGAATCATGACGATATCTGTCCACGGCCGGGCTTTCCACCATCAGTTTGATCATGGTGGGGGCCGCAAACATGTTGGTGACCCGGTATTTTTCAATGGTTTGAAATATCAATTCAGGATCAAAGGATTTTGAGGCCAGGATAATGTTGGTGGCGGCCTTGCCGATATTGGGCAGCGCGTATAGGCCGCTGCCGTGGGAAAGGGGAGCCGCGTGCAGCACCACGTCATCGGGTCCGAAGCCGGGGCATATGTCCGCATAAAAATTCATGGACGCCGCAATGAGATTCCGATGGGTCAACATGGCGCCCTTGGGCATCCCGGTGGTTCCCGAGGTGTAAAAAAGCCACGCCAGGTCATCGGGTCGAACATCGGCGTCTTTAAACTGATCCGCCTCCTCCCTTAGCAGTTCTTCGTAATCCAGCAATTCATCTTCAACACCCGACAGGGAAATAAGGTGGCGGGCGCGCGGTATGCGGTCCCTGATTTTCATCACGGTTTGGTTGAATTCAGTGGATAGAATCACGGCCATTGCTTCGGAATGATCGATGATGAACGCACACTCGTTGGGGTGAAGCCTGAAATTGATGGGCACGGCGCCGCAGCCCATTTTGAAACAGGCGAAAATGGACTCCAGGGTCTCGGGATAATTGTATTGCAGAATCGCGACCCGATCTCCCTTTTGAATGCCGAGTTTACATAGGGCATTGGCCAGTCGGTTGACACGCCTGTTAAATTGGGCGTAGGTCAGTTCTTTAAGGCCGTGCACCAGTGCCGGTTTGTCCGGGAAGGTCCGCGCGGATTTTGTCAGGAATCGACCGACATTCATGGGTTCATTCCTTTTCCATAATTATAGAGAGTTAACGAAGGAACGTATATCGCTGTTGAAACGTTCTGTATCCTCCCAGAAAGACATGTGTCCGACACGCGGGATAATTGATATCCTCGTATGTTTAATTTTTGCTTCGTGGTATTTCAGTGTATCCATCCAGATTGTTTCCAACTGATTCAGATCATAGGGCGTTCGGGAAATTTCTTCCATAGGTTATATTTTCAGAAAATTAGCAGTCTTGCGGTTTGACTGACAGTGTTTAATCCAAACCTTGGAATCTTCTCTCATTCGGGACTTTTCGTCAAATTAATTCTACTTTGTCACATTACCGCCCATAGCCCCTTTCCCCCCCACTTCTTTATTCTTGACGGAAAAGCGATCTGTTTTGATCCGATGGTTGCGAACGTCTTTCTATTGTGCGAAGATGGCTTCCATGAAATTTGTTACGAATACGCGAAACAAGTCGATGAGAAAAATGGATAAGATGAAGGCATGATCCGGATGCCCCAGAGGGCATTCTTGAGATCCGCCGATCTGCGTATTTCAAGGGGATCTAAAATTGTTGATCCGGTAAGCAGGGATGAGGTGCACTATGATGGCAGAAAAAAAATTCACTCCCTTGATAGAATATATCAAGGAAAAATCCGGCCTTGAATTTCAGATGACAAACCCCGGTTTTCCAGTAGAAAAATATAGGGGAGGGGACGTCATCTTTTCCGAAGGCTCCAAAGGATACTCCGCATATATAATGAAAAGCGGACGTGTTGAAATATCCGTTATGGTCTCCGGGGAGAAAGTCGTTTTGGCAATGCTGGAAGAAAAATCCGTTTTTGGAGAGATGGCCCTCGTTCTTGAGGCGCACAACAGAACAGCCACCGCCACAGCCCTTGGAGACTCGGAGGTCGTCAAAATTTCCAAAGATGCTTTCGACAAATATATGAAGGATTCTCCAAGGTTGATATCCGTATGCCTTATTGCCATAGCAGGTCGCCTTCAGGAAACGACAACCAAGGCATCAAGGATTCCAGACGCTTTTCTAGGGGTTTCTCAAATACTCCATCTGTTTTCGGTACACGACAAAGAGGAGCTTTCCTATGGGAAGACCGTTGACGCCATATCAAAGGCGCTTCTAAAAGAGAAGACGGAAATCGCGAAAGTGCTTTCAATGATGGAGAG
>JABGPV010000255.1 GCA_018644785.1 Deltaproteobacteria bacterium
GTTATAACCCAGCCTGGACAATATCCCGCTTGCAATCTCCCTCTGCCTCTCCTCATCATCAACCACCAGGACTTTCTCTCCGTGCCCGCAGTAATCTTCCAAAGAGACCTGTCCCCTCTCGTCAGCCACTTGTTCCCTGGTCGTCGGGAAATAGAGCTCAAATATTGTTCCTTTCTCACTGCTCTTGACGTTTATGTATCCGTCATGATCTTGCATACTGTTCCACACAACAGCCAGACCCAAACCCGTACCACTTCTGCCCATCACTTTCTTGGTGTAAAAAGGCTCAAAGATCCTATCAAGGTCTTGAGGGGATATCCCGGAACCATCATCTGATATGGTCAGCACCACATATTCACCTGTGCGGACATCTTCATATCCCTTGAGGGGTTGGTTCATGGTTGATACAGTGACCGTTCCCCTGCCCTCAATGGCCTCTGATGCGTTTACAATCAGATTCATCAGGACCTTCTTAACGTGAGACGCTGAACCAGTGATATTTAACAATTCGGAATCAAGCTCGGTTTTGAAAGCACTTAAGGGATGGATTTTTTCGAGCTTTTGGTGTTCTGCAGAATTCAGATATTCCTCAACCACGGCATTGAGGTTTAGAACTTCCTTACCGCTTGCTACCCCCCTGGCGATGGTCAACAAGTCTCCCACAACATCGGCAGCCCTCATCCCGGACTCTTGTATTGTCTTTATGGGTTTCCTGAGCGGGCTGTCTTCCGGGAGATCCATTAGAAGCAGTTCGGGGTAGCTTACAATCCCCGAGAGGATGTTATTCAGGTCATGAGCAATACCTCCCGCCATAAGCCCCATGGCTTCCATTTTCTTTGATCTGGCAAGTTTCTCTTCACTTGCCCTCAATGCCTCTTCGGCATGAATCTTTTCAGTAACGTCATGGGCAATTTGGAGGACTCCCATGATGTCTCCGTTCTCGTCAAAAACCGGCTCACCTTTCTCATCCCATACACGTCCATCGGGAGTTCGCATTATGGTCTGCTCGGTCTTTCTGGTTTTGAACGCCTTTACTGTAGGGCAACCATCACAAGGAGTCTCCGGATCAGCCCAGAGTTCATAGCATTTGTGCCCGATTATCTCATCCATTGTTCTCTTGACTGAATCAGCGGAGGTTTTGTTTGTCCACAAGACCTCCAGATTCTCATTAACGAAAGCAAGATTGGTTGTGATGCCGTCCAGTATGGCGGCTTTTTGAGCCTCACTTTCCCGCAACGCCTCCTCGGCCCGTTTGCGTTTGGTAATATCTCTGGATTGGGCCAAAAGACAATCCTCTCCTGCATATGATATCGGTTTTGCTGAAAACTCAGAATAGTAGACCTCACCGTTTTTCCGACGAAAAGAGACCACAACATCCTCGGCCTTGCCGTGTTTTTTTAGGATTCCGATGAATCGATCCCTTTCGGCAGGCTTTGCGTATAGACTGATGTTGGACGGAGTCTCACCGAGAACCTCTTTGCGGGAATAACCGGTCTGATGGCAAAATCCGTCATTGACATAAAGATACTGACCATCCTTTATCCGAGTGACCGTGATAGAGTCGGTTATACTTTCAAATGATTTTCGGTATTTTTCCTCGCTGTCCTTCAGGGCTGCTTCACTCTTTTTTAGCGCTCCTTGAGTCTTTTTCAAGGCCTGAACTTGCTTTTCCAACTCCGCATAGGTCGGTTTTTCAGACATAATCATTACCTACGAAATTAAATTTTTTCCGATTTGCGATTAACGAGCACAAGTCCAGCATCGCCTTCGAGCCAAAATACGCCGATTTTCAATCAGATGCCAACAAAAAAATCAAAACGTGCTCAATGCAGAATACATATTGCGGCCTTTGAAAATTCCGGGGGCACAATAATTAACGATTCCCTCCGTTTGCCGTGGATATTTCGGTCTAGCCCTTTTCTTCAGAAATGTTTTACCGGCAACACCTGCCCGTAAATATCGTTCATCCTTCACACGTCCAGAAAACCGTCAATGCCGTAACTGACAACAGCTGTCAATATTTTTGTATTGTGTCCCCAGAATTATATGGTACCTGTTTTTTTAGTCTTCAATGAACCCGGCCTACTTTAAAGAAGAAAATTGTTCAGAGATCCGTTACGTCCAGCGTACTCAAAAGGCTTCGGATTATCAGAAGGAAGTCGCCGGGTCGCAGCACTTTGATCAGATCAGAAGCGGGTGTGAAATGACGCACGTTAAAGGTCAGGAAATAAGGGCATCCTTCCCTCAAGGCGGCAACAAGAATCGGTAAATCTTTTGGGTCCGCCTGTCCCCTAAACGGGATCAGATCATCCAGATGCGGATCGCCAATAATGCGGAGCGATCGATTCGCCAGAAGATGAAATTCGGGCAGTTTATCGGGTAGTTTTTCTGCGAGATTACGTTCAACCTCTGTCATGGCCTGTTCTGAAGTAACACAATCTATAAGCGTGATTTCTCCCATCCGCAATACCACATGACTGGCGCCATGCTCAGATGGCGCTGCAGCGCCGGCAAAGATAACATCAGCATCTACAAATATGGTGAGCTTACTTTTCGCTCTGGCCATATTTCTCCGCCGAGTAACGTTTACGTTGCTCACGCAGGGCATTGAGCATATCTTTGGTGCTCAGCCCGGCTTCTAAGCGCGCCCTCTCGATTTCGCGCGCTAATTCCGGAACAAGGGGGACCATTTGTGTCAAAACAAAAATACCGTTCAGGTCTATTAAGCGAAAACTATCCCCTGACTTGATCTTGTACCGCTCCCGAAATTCAGCGGGCAAGGTGATCGTACCCCGCTGACGAACCTGTATTGTCGTATCCATCTGTCTGCTCCTGCTGTATATCTGCCGTTACTGATTTCCCGAAGTCACTGTACATCAATTGCTGCGTTACGTCAAACCAAGAAAGACCGCGATGCAAATGGGTCAAAAATTCATTTTGGAGAATTCATCGGGAATGGGACAAAAAAAAAAGAAAAGGGGGACAGATTTAATTTTCATCGCTACTGAGCCTGATTTTCGTGTTGTCAATATCAAAAAAAATAAATCTGTCCCCTTTTCTGGGAATTTCTCCACTATCTGGGAGAACACCAACCGAAGGATGTGGCCATCGGCATGAAGGTTGAGGCCGTTTTCAAGCCAAAGGCAGAGAGAACCATAGGCGATATCAAATATTTCAAACCCCTGGCCTAATGAATTGAAAAAGGGGTTGAACTATCAACCCCTTTTTCATAGGTGATAGAGGCTATATTCATACTATCGCAGCAGAGTCTTGCTTTGTCCTTCACACAGACACCCGCCAAAACCATGCAACAATTCCGAATCAATCGTTGAAAATAGGCGTAGACGAATCTTGAACGCCAAATTCAACCGCCATGATCATGATCAAGGAAAAGGGGACAGATTTATTCTTCATCGCTACTGGGCCTGATTTTCGTGTTGTCAATGTCAAAAAAATAAATCTGTCCCCTTTTCTGCTTTTCTGGTAGCTAACAACAGTAGTCAATAATTTTGTATTGTGTCCCCGGAATTTCTTCGGTAATATTACTCAGGCTACAGGATAAAAAGATCATTTAAACCTTCACAGCTTAGAACTGTCGATTGGGGAGTACCCTAGACGTGGCTTTACTGCGACACACAATTAGCAAGTCGACTCTATTTGAAGGGTTTGCGGTGCCCAAATCATTGGAGTCATGGGTCGATGCACCAGGCCGAGGCCAGAAAAGGGAACTGACTTTGCTATTTGACGAACAACGCGCTAAAGCGACATTAAGACGGATCGCGAATGCTAGGGGGCATGTACAAATCAAATACGAGAACAAAAGAGGGCTGCCATTCCGGCAATGGCTTGCGTCTCTCTTTACTCATACTGAAGACGGCATGGGGGGTGAGTATATTGAATTAGATAAAATTGATGATGATACTTATAGGGTGTCTCCCTTTCCTTTCAGCGAAAAGCCAGAGGACCGCTTGACCGTCCTGGAATGGATATTCCATCGCACTAACAAACATGCATTTCATAGTCGTGACGCAGTTCGCGAGATTCCGGCTATTGTTCAGGGTGTTCAGTTCTGTCCCTCAGAGGGGCAGGCATTCTACAACCGCCAGTTGTCCCATCGCTTTGTCTCTTGGGAGTGGCAGCGGGAGCAGCGAGCCATCCCGGAATTGCCCCTAAAATGCGATTTCATCAAAAATAATGTACAAGTCGAAGTCGAGTTCGGAAACGCACGAACCTACTACCAGGACTACATCAAGTTTTTGCTGGCATTTCAGCAGAGAACGATAAAACTCGGTGTGCTCATAGTACCTACCGAGAACTTTTCACATTCTCTATGTCTGATCGGACAAGAGAAGGCGAAGGAAAAGGGTCGAAAATCATACAGCGGCATGATACATATGGAGAAGGTCCGACGAGAACTTCCATTTCTTGCTTTCATGCTTAAGATGCCGCTTGTAATCGCTGGCATCGACATCTACAGAAGTTCGACGTGAGAAGGGGCTGAGGGATTCGGGGGACAATTCAAAGGAAAGCTTAAGATGAGCGATAGTTTTTGGCTTGAGTTTCACGAGGAGAAACTGCCCATGGATTCCTTTTCTTCTGGATAAACCCACTCCCCTTGCGGTTAATGTATAGCGTCTGGTTAGCGCTTTTCATTATAATTTGTTGTTTAATGCATAGAGCGAGATACACTATCTCTTATTCTTGTAAAATGGACTGACAATTTGAAAAGGAATAGATAAAACCCGTAGTCGCTTAATGTGAAAATTCTTCTATTGGACAATTCTTGGCTTTCAATTGAATCAGCCGGGCAATTGTTCAAGCGATCAAAGAAAATAATTGAATCATTCTGAAATGTCCCGCCTTTTGGAAGATAGAAGATATGGCTTATGTACTGTTTCCTTATGTCAGATATATGCGAATTTATTGACTGAATTGACTTCTTCCCTGTTTCAACATGACTTTTGATCAAACTTTGTTCATATTTGCCAAGATTGAATATAGGAGTATAAACCATCCGCAATGGCATTAAGCGCTTATTAGATGAATCAATATCACAAGTGTTTGACAATATCATTCCAGGCACTTTACCAATCTCTGTACTCGGGAAATTTATGTAGAGCAAATTTTGTATTCCATCTCCCTGAAAAATATTTTCCTCTTCGGACAATTGTGAGGTGTAAATCCTCTGATCAATATTATCTGGGAAATGGCCCAATTCCTTAAACAGTTCTTGTTGAGCTGTCGAAGACAAATATTGCGGGAGATATTTTTTAACTTCTTCAAATGGAATCATATTAAATCCCAGAAATTTTCATCTACTGTTTTGGAGAATTCCGGCTCTAAATCCTTGATGTTATCTAGTATGTTTGACGCGAAATGATAAATAATATCTATCTGTTCTAAGGTAGTGGCCTGATCTTTGTCGATAAGTTGATAATAATCAAATTTCATTTCTGTGGGAGCTTTAAGTTGAATATTTAAGTTCGGCAAATTGTCAGGATTTATGGCTGGAGCTCCCAGATAAGAGTAGTGCAAAACGGCGGCTGTGGCAGCACCGCCAACGACATTTCTAAATTGTGATAAAGGCATGTTACTTTCCCTTGTAAACTGGATTCAATGTCTTGAGAAATTCTTTTTCTAACAGTCTGAAAAATAATTTTTTTTCTGCTGTATGAGCGCACTCAACAGCTTCTTGAAAGTTTTCAAACTCGTCATGCTGAAAGTGAGTATCGATATCCACAATTGAACCTTTTATGGGTTGTTTTTCAAAAATTGCTTCTGCAAAATTTATTAGCTTTAGGTTGCTAGAGCCATGTTCATATGGAATTTCTGTTGTGAGATTAATTTGATTTTCTCCAAGCTTTTCTTTGTTAAGATGTATGCCCAAATTAGTCTTCTCAAAGATGTTAATATCAGGCAATATATTGATATATCTCAATGCGGTGCGGAATTGTTTTTGAATTAAATTCAATTCGGAAAGTTTATTGTAGGTGTCATAGATCTTTTTCGAGAAGATTTTCCACCCACAGTATTCTTTGATATTAGTCAAAGAAAATACATTTGGTCCAATCTGAATAATAAAGTTATCTTTCTTAATTTTATAGTGCGGAGTGAATTTCAAATTAGGGTCTTGAGTTCTTATGGCTGCTGGTAATTGCAATATTGGTAATTGCTCAACATCTTTAAATTCATCTTTAAATTGATTAAAAACGATACCAAATATTGCGTCCCCTGGAAAGGAGGAGTCGAATCTGATTTCGAATATCGCTTCAATGATAGGGCAGGGATTTATAGAAAGAGGCAATTTGTCCATTATAAGTTCCTAAAGCATAATAAGTTTTTGATAAGAGTTACAATGTCTTTTTACTCGATTTCGTTTTAATTATCAATGGCAAATTGATGCCGGACCTAGCCATTCGCATCTCGGTTATTCCGTGGCCGCGTCTCCGTGATCCACATATTCGAATGACGCCAAATTCAACCGCCGTGATCGTGATCATGGGGCACTGCAAAATTGTCTTCACAATCAGTGAGAGGGTCATCCTGAGCGGGTTTGCCATGGTATGCCATCCGGACCACGCTCCCTTTCGGGGGAACACAGTGCAGATGCACCTCAAAGCGAGACGGGCGGTGTTTCCTGGCCCCCGGGGTCTTGGGCAGGATTTTAGGTGTGTAGGCGGCATGGGCATGATTGATGACCGTCCCGCCGGGTGAGACCACGGCCACATCCACATGACCGATACCGGAAAACCCCGCGTTGAGGCGACGTACTTCCCCCGTAATCACCAACTCATCACCTTCCTGCCTGACGATGATATTCGACAGGGACACCCGTGAAGAGGGGATCGGCTCGACGAAGAGCCCCCCCTCCACCTGGACAAGGCTGAAATGCTGGGATGCGCATCCTCCCATACCGATGCAGGTCGCCAGAAGCCACAGGAACAACAGGAGATGCGAACCGCTCCCTTTAAAGACGGTTCTGATCCTGCGCTCGGCTGTTTCTAGGAAGTACACAATGGGTTTTTTCAAGAGTTGCTCCTCTTTGGCACACTTATCCGGTAGCGGATT
>JABGPV010000256.1 GCA_018644785.1 Deltaproteobacteria bacterium
GCCGAATCGCCGTATACGGACCCGTATGTACGGTGGTGTGGGAGGGGGGAGCTGTGAGGCTCCTCCCTATCCCGATGGGCCTATAGCTCCACTTTTCTATCTTGATGCATAAGTGGCGCAACGATTGTAGGCTCTGTATCCACCTCAAGATTGAAACTTTCTTGAGGAAAAGGAAACGCCCAAAATTGATCAATGATTCCTTTGAATGGCTCCCGCAAATTGTGTACAGTCATTGGCCCTAAAGGGTCATCAGGTCTCGGAGAACCATTTTTATATAAGAATACAAAATCGCGAAAATCTTCTATATCTATGTAAAACCCATCCTGCACCGCTAATACAGAAATCAATTCACCGTTATAATTTTCTAGCTTTTGTTCCGTGTGACGAGTTACGTCGATCAAATGACCTCTTGTTGCCTGGTAGGTATGATACGATACACCATCCATTATAACTTTATTGTTTTCTGCGATATGCTGCTCTGGAATCTTTGCCTCTTTCCATTCAGGATGAAAACACTTCACTTCAATAAGATATCGCCTGTCTTGATAACTAACTTCAATGTCGCAATCCTTACCGTTGTCTAATATGCCCTTAGGCTCATAGGTGATTTTGCATCTCGGAAAGGTATCGATTAAATGGTTTATTATCTTTAATTCGAATACATGATCTTCAACTTGGCGATAGTTTCCATCGCCGCGCTCTATCGCTAATGTTAATTGATTAAGACGTTTATACCATGATGATATATTCGTCACATTTTCACAATTCTGATAAGCTGCCGCAATCTCATCGAGAAATGCCAAATCAAAGCGTTCTATTCTTTTAAGTATTTCTTTCATAATCCAACAAGGCCCAACAAGTGATTGAGTAGAACTGCGTATCATCTATTTTTGAACGATACGCAGAAGAATTAATTCCAAAAATCATCAAAAACACAATAATCCAATTGATATCAGATATTTAATATTTCGATTCCTTTTCGATGACCTCAAAGTCCCCGCATTTATTCTTCACTCCAGAATAAGGAAATATTTATCAGTGTTTTGAGCTTGACAACCGGCGAAAATTTTTTGATGAATATCCATGCGAATAACTCCAACACGCTGAACATCAAAGCAGGTTCAAGAATTCATGCAGAATGACTATAAACTCCTGACAATATTTTTACAACTATATACTTTTTTTGTTGTATAATATGAAAATTTGATTGATACGCAGAAAAAGAGTTTTGATTATGCTGGTAATTCCTACCCTATTACAGGCTCGTTTTGAAGACTGCTACGAAAAAGACAGGTTCCCAACAGCCTGAATTGCGCCTATAAAAAATGGCTCAGATATTACCTTGATTTTTGCAGGAAATATAATTTTGAAAGCACGAGCAAGGAAAGTCTCCTTGATTTTATTCATAAGCGGCCGCTCGAAAAGGGCGACCGCCACCGTTTTGCAATCATATAACTGCTTAAAATGAATGCAATAGTTCATTCTCAGTTGCGTTTATGTTATGGTTTCGGTTGCAAAATTGCATTTCATCTATCCCCATCTTTTATGCAGGCGCCTTCCGCTTTTGGCTTTCTGAAAATAATGGGCGTAAAAACAAAAGGTTATAGCTTTTCACCTGAACTTCCATTCATCTCGGCACAAGAATTGCTCTATGATAAATGCAGCTGGCCGGCTCAATTGTCCATTTGTATTTTACATTTTGAACACGCATCCACAGGAAAGGAGAAACAGGTCTATGGGTTTCACAATTGATATTGATACGGGGGGCACCTTCACCGACGGTCTGTTCACGGACGGAACAGTGATTAAAAGGGTGAAGGTGGACACAACCCCCCATGACATCACGGTTTCGTGGCTCACCGCCATGCGGGAAGGTGCGCTGAAGTTCGGTTTTCCAACCCTGCGGGATTTTATGGAACTAGTGGATATCGTCAGGTGGTCCAACACCACCGCCTCCAACATCATCGCTGAAAAAAAAGGGCCTAAAATCGGACTTTTTGTAACGGAAAACTATCAGGACTCCCTCTATTCCGCTTCAAATGAAAGCCCGGCCTTTGGCCGTCTTGTGGATCAAAATAATATCGAAGTGGTAAGCCTTCCGCTGGACGGTGCTCAGCTGGTGCTTCAGTTAAAAAAACTGCTCGAAAAAGGAGTCCGTAGAATTTGCATCAGCCTGAAAGACGGTCTTAAGAATCTCAAAGATGAAATTCAGCTCAAAGAAATTTTTGAGGAGCAATATCCCGATCACTACCTGGGGAATGTGCCCTTTCTCTCCGCAGGCGATATCTGTAAACACCCCGATGCCATGACAAGGACCCATGTGGCCCTCATGAATTCCTATGTGCATGATGCCATGGCCCGGGCCATGTTCAAGGCGGAAGACGACCTGCGGGAAAGAGGATATCAGGGAACCCTCCTGTTGGGGCAAATTGATGGGGGGGTGGCCAGGGTGGCCAAGACAAAACCCGTGGATACCATTGAGTCCGGACCCATATTCGGTCTACACGCGGGCGCTTTCTGGGCTCATAAATATAAGCTTGAAAATGTGATCACTCTGGATGTGGGCGGCACCACCACCAAAGTGGGCGTGGTGGAAAATTACAGACCGGCCATGCTCCGTGAAGGGAGTATTCTGGACATCCCTTTGAAGCGCCCCATGATCGATCTCAGGAGTATTGCTCTTGGGGGCGGCACCGTTGCAAGGGTTATGGACGGCAAATTAAAACTGGGACCAGAAAGCATGGGGGCTTATCCGGGACCGGCCTGTTACGATCTGGGTGGTAAACAGTCGACGCTGACCGACGCCTACCTGACAAAAGGATTCCTGGATCCGGCGTATTTTGCCGGTGGCACCCGGAAGATTAACCTTGAAGCGTCAATGCAGGCCATTGGCGGGAGTATTGCCGAACCTTTAGGTTTGGAACCCCATTATGCGGCCTATGAAATTGCGGATCTGGCTACCGGGATGATTGCGAAGGAAATCTCAAGCGTCATTTCCCGCCGGGGAAAAAGCCCTGAGGATTACACCCTGTTCGCCTTCGGGGGCAACGGCGGCATGGTGGGGTGTGAAGTGGCCCAAAAGGTCGGTATCGAAAAGGTTCATCTCTTTTCCCTGGGATCCGTTTTCAGCACGTTCGGGTCATCGGTTGCCGATGTGTCCCACACCTATGATTACTCACCCTATTTGCCGGCTTCAAACCATGAAGAGTTGGGAAAGATCATTCGTCGAATGATGGAAGATGCCAAAAGGGATATGGAAGGGGAAGGGTTTGATCTGGACGGGGTGGAGACGGAGCTTGAGATTTCCTTTGAAAGCGAGAAGGATGCGGCGCCCATGATCGTTCCGTGGAGCATCGACACCCTGGATGAAGACGGTGTTTCGCAGATGTTGAAAAAGACATTTTTAAAGGGAGGCCTGCCCCAGGAGGCCCTTGATCGCATTGTCGACGTGATGAAACTCCGGGTGAAATCGGAGGTGGCTAAAATCGAGCCCGCGGATCTTGCCGTTAACGATGAATCCATTGCACCCGCTCAAAAGGGCGACCGTGTGGTGTATCGTGGAAGCGAGAAGGTCACCACCAAATTGTATGACCTGGATAAACTTAAACCTGGGAATGTGGTTGACGGTCACGCCCTCATGGAGGGCGAAGATACGACCCATGTGGTCCCCCGGGACTGGCAGTTTGTAATGGATGCCTTTGGAAACGGCGCCTTGTACAGGAGGTCAAAACAATGAGCAGTAAGATAATGATCACGGAATATCTGGACCTTGATCTCGACGAGGCAAAATGGCATTGCAGTTCCTGCGGTCATGGCCTCATCGATGCGGAAAAGAACTATAAGGAGGGGTGTCTGGTTTACGGCAGGGATCCCAGAGAGGTGCACAATCCCGGTTTTGAGGGGGAATATAATTTTGCGCCGGATCCCGATTGGGTCAGGATCGTGGAGTTTTATTGTCCGGCCTGCGGCGTTCAGATTGAAACGGAATACCTTCCCCTGGGCCATCCCATTACCCATGATATTGAGATTGACCTCAAAAGCCTAAAGGAGCGGATCGCCAAGGGCGAACTCGTAATCGTCGACAAAAGATTGGAGGTGAGGTCATGAACACCATAGACATCGATGTGGGCGGAACTTTTACGGACCTGGTGCTCAATTTTGAAGGCAGGACTATCATCAAGAAATCACCCACCACGCCCTATGATCTGTCCATCTGTTTTTTGGGCGCCATTGAACAAGGCGCCGAAGAGTTGGACATGGAACTGGATGAAATGCTGCCCGAGATCGATCTTCTCAGGTATTCCACAACCGTTGCCATGAACCGGCTTATCGAGCGGAAAGGTCCCCGTCTGGGCCTCATTGCAACGGAAGGGCATGAAGACGCCATATTGATCGGTCGCGGCGCCCAGTGGGTGGACGGCACCCGCATTACGGAGCGAAGAGACATTGCGGTTCAGAATAAACCCCTTCCCCTTATCCCACGGGAACTCATTGTGGGGGTCAAGGAACGGATCGATTCCTTCGGGAACATTATCCGGCCCCTGGATGAGGAGGATGTTCGAAAAAAGGTCCACTACCTGGTGGACAAGGGTGTCCGGGGCTTTGTGGTATCGCTTCTCTGGTCGCCGGCCAACTCGGACCACGAAAAGAGGATTAAGCAGATTATTCGTGAAGAATACAAAGAATACTATCTGGGATTTTTGCCTGTGGTACTGGCCAGTGATGTCATCGGCCGCACGGGGGAATATCAGAGAACCATGTCGGCTGTCCTGGATGCATACCTTTTTCGCTCCATGCAGATGGAACTCTCCGCCATGTGGGACAGACTTCGAGAGTACGGTTATGCGGGTCCCTTCATGATGGTGCATAACTCAGGCGGTATGGCCGAGGTATTCAAGACCGACGCGGTTCGAACATACAGCGCCGGTCCCGTGGCGGGTCTCATCGGTTCCTACCGGCTGGCCAAAGAGATAGGCCATAAAAACGTCATCACCACCGATGTGGGGGGAACCAGCTTTGACATCGGCCTGGTGGTGGACCAAAGCGTCAGAAATTATGACTTTCGCCCCATACTGGACCGGTGGATGGTGGGGATGACCATGCTGCAGACCATGAGCATCGGCGCCGGCGGCGGGTCCATTGCATGGCTCAATACCCTCTTAGGCAACCAGTTGGAAGTGGGGCCCCAGAGTGCGGGATCGTACCCCGGCCCCATCTGTTACGATCAGGGGGGAGAAGCGCCAACGGTCACCGACGCGGACCTGGTGCTGGGATACATCGACCCGGACTACTATTTCGGCGGCAATATGATGTTGAACAAGGAAAAGGCTGAAGAGGCCATTAAAACCAAACTGGCCGACCCTCTGGGGTTGAGCGTTCCCGATACCGCTCTGCTCATTCGGAAGATCGTGGACAACCACATGGCGGCCGCCATCCGCAAGGAGATCAATTTGCGGGGTTACGACCCCAGGGAATTCGTGCTGTTTGCAGTGGGCGGCGGTGGACCCACCCACGTGGCCGGATATATGGGGGATATCCCCACGGCCATGGCCTTTCCGTTCTCTCCGGTATTTTCAGCTTTAGGGTCTTCGGTCATGGATATCATGCATATTTATGAGGCCAGCAAGCGGTATATGGTCATGGAACCGGGGACCGCCCAATTCAACACGAATTTTGATGAATTCAACCATGAAGTGGAAGTCTTGATTGAGAAAGCCAAAAAGGAATTGCAGGGTGAGGGGCTTGACCTTGAAAAGGCGGTGTTCAAGCTGGAACTGGACATGCTCTACGGCGGACAGGTGCACCGCAAACGGGCCAGTTCTCCGCTGCTTTATATCAAAAGCCAGGCCGATATTGAAGCCGTTTATCAATCATTTGAAAAGGAGTTCAGCGAAACCTTCAGTCCGTTGGTGGTTCATCCTGAGGGAGGATGCTATGTGGAGAGCTTTGTGCTCACTGCCTCCATCCCCACGGAAAAACCGCCGCTTGCGGTTTACCAAATGGAAGGCCCTGACCCCTCGGCTGCAAAAAAGGGAACCCGATCCTGCTACTGGGGAAACGGGGGGGTTGAGGAATCGCCGGTCTATGAATATGGCCAGATGAAAGCAGGCAATATCCTTAAAGGACCTGCCATCCTCGAAACGGAATACACCACCCTGGTGTTGCCGCCGGGGCTTACCTGCACCATCGATGAAAACCTTTTTTCCCGTATCGAACGGGCTTAATTTGACATGAGGAGATAAAAGAATGTCGATTCCAACTCCTGAAGAAAAGTTAGCCATGATTAAAGTTGAGCCTGCCGATGAGGATGAGCTTCGGTGCGTGGAAACACTTGCACCCGGAGACTTTGAGGTGGGTTTTGAAAGGACCAACAACATCCTGGAAGAGGCCATGGAGGTCTTCATGCGGTCCTCCAGAAGTTCCATGGGGGTGGCGGGCGACTCAATGGTGGCGGTGTTCACCGGAAAGGGGGATATGGGTAATGCCAGCTCTGGTACCTATCTCCATGCCATTATTCAGCCTGCCATCATTAAATATATTATGAAAAACTATTCGGAAAACCCCGGGGTTTCCGAAGGGGATATCTGGTTTACGAACGATGCCCTTTACGGCGGCATTCACAATCCGGATCAGGTGATTGTCATGCCCGTGTTTTATAAGGGGGAGCTCATCGCCTGGACAGGCGCCGCCAGCCACACCACGGAGACGGGCGCCAGCGAGCCCGGGGGGATGCCCATTAGTGCCAATTCCAGATTCCTGGAAGGGGGAAATTTTCCGCCCATGAAGATTGGGGAGAATTCCCGTATCCGTGATGATATTCTGGAGCTGATGGCAGCGTTTGGGCTGCGGGCTCCCCAGATGGTGGTCATCGATCTCAAGGCCAGGGCAACGGCGGCGGACCGGGCCCGGAAACGGATCATTGAGCTGGCGGAGGAAAAGGGCGTCGACTATGTGAAAGGTCTTTTTCGAAAAATGCTCATTGTGGCGGAAGAAGGGGCGCGTAAAAAGATC
>JABGPV010000257.1 GCA_018644785.1 Deltaproteobacteria bacterium
AATTGGCGGGACCTAGACGCACATAATATGCGAGGTGCCTATGTTCACCAATTTGGAGTTCGTACAGGCGGTAGCCTCTATTATGGCCTTTCCATACGGAAATCTATCGATTTCCCCATACAATATGAGATTCATGATGCAGGTGCCAGCTTTGACCATAGCTTTTCACCTTCTACATCCTTGTCATTGGGTTTGGGATATTATAAACCGACCGGCGATACATCATTGCCCGGAACGCCCGGTCTGGACCCTGGTGTAACTTCTTTAATTGAGTTTACAAAAGGTTTTCGGCGTGGGAGTTTTTCTCTAGGTGCCAGATCTGGATGGGATGATGGTTTAATGGAGGTCATACCCAGAGGGTTCACAAAATTTGGCGGCGCTTTTGCTCGTGTTGAATACACACCCGTTGAAAATGTCAATGTTTTTGCTAATGGGACATATCGGAAAAATAGATACGCGAATGAACAATTTGACATTCTTCAGAACCAAGCAACGGAAGATGAAACGTATCGGGGTCGGTGTGGCGTAAATTGGAGGTTTTATCGGTGGTTTAGCCTGGGGTTGTTTTATAATTATACAAACCGGATAAGTCCTGATCCAAATAACGAGTTTGTGGACAATAGAATCGGATTGACTTTGACGGCGCAAAAACCCTTTAAGTGGTGAAAATTCAGGAAACATCGCCAACTATGAGATTCCTTCGGGTCTAAAGTTTCAGTCGAAGATGTTTGGAATTTCTTGAAAAGATGAATATCGAATATCGAACAAGGAATGTCGAATGACGAAGGGGAAGTCAGAGTTTGATCTTGAAGACCGTTTGATTGATTTTGCTGTGCGTATAATTCGAACATCAGAATCTTTGCCGAAAAGTAAAGTTGGGAAACATATTGCCGGCCAGCTTATTCGTAGCGGGACATCACCAGCGCCTAATTATGGTGAAGCACAAAGCGCGGAATCCCGGTCTGATTTTATACATAAGATGAAAATATCGCTCAAGGAGTTGCGGGAAACACGAATATGGTTACTTATGATTATCAGGGCTGACCTGATAAAACCAGCATCGAAACTCAAAGCTTTGATTGATGAAAGCGACCAACTGATTTCAATTTTTGTAAAAAGTGTAAGCACCGCTAAACAAAATTTAGAGAAAACTTCATAATTCGACATTCTTTGCTCGATATCCTGGGGTTGAAGAACATATATGATTCCAAATAATTACAGGCCTTCCTGGTAAATTTTCGGTAAAGAGTTGCATGGAAAAGCACGATTGTATAGAATCGTTAACATAGCGTGAGGCTGAAAGCTTCTAACTCCAAGCCGAGAGGAAGAATCGCCCCATGATGAAAATCAACTGGCACCGCCTGTTTGGTCTGATGCTCATGGATTATTTTTCTGACCGGGGCTTTCGGGTTGAGCTGGAAAAGGACCTTTCTCTGAAGCGACAGTATCTGGATGTGGTGATTCTGGAGCAGGAGGAGGAAAAACCTGATCTGTCGGGAATTTGCGACGGTTTTGAGAATCTTGCGGTCCACAACCTGCTCAGTTACAAGTCGAAACGAGAGTCCCTGAATATATGGGCTCTGGAGGAATTGATCGCCCATTATGTGAACTATCGCAAAATTCTTGGAAGAGACCGAAAAGGAGAAACGGTTCACCTGTACGCGGTAAGCACGCGTTATCCCGTGGGTCTTTTGTCTGAAATACCGGCTGAAGAAGTTAACCCCGGCGTATGGGAAGTTCGCGTGTTGAGCCGCAACATCCGCATACTGATTTTGAGCAGACTGCCTCTGGCGCAGCGAAACGCGGTCCTGGCCTTTTTCACTTTTGATCCTGAAAAGGTTCGATTTGCGCTGGATCATTACCAGTGGCGGATTGACGATGGGTCTACAGTCGTTAACCAGTTGTTGCAAAAATATGCACTGGAGGGAATAAACATGCCTTATACCATGGAGCAATTCAGGAAGGAATATGTCGAGGCCTATCTGAAGGAATTGGATCCCGAGGAAGTGCTTTCGAAATTCGACCCTGAGGAACGAGTGAAAGGACTCAATCCTGAGGAACGAGTGAAAGGACTCAATCCTGAGGACGTGTTCTCAAAATTCGATCTGGTGGAACGGCTAAAGGGACTCAAGGTGGAGGAAATAGAGGCTTATCTTCAAAAGCTGAAGAAACGGCAAGAGCATTAAGGTAATCTTTATTTTGCCCGTTTCCGACCCAAATCTGAGCGTCAATTCTGCGAAGTTATTTTTGAGCGAGCCCTAAGGTGGCGTCCGGAGAATTTCATTATCGTACCGGCAGCAATTCAACCCTCCGATTCAGGGCTTTGCCTTCTTCGGTCCGATTGGTTGTTTTGGGTCTTGAAAAACCAAATCCCACTGCAATTAGGCGTTGGTCATTAATTCCTTTCTTAATCAGAAAATTCTTTACGGCTTTGGCTCGGTTTTCCGATAATTTTCGGTTGTACTGGCTGGACCCTACGTTGTCCGTGTGGCCCTGTATTTCGATCACCATTGTGGGATTTTCTCTCAAAACTGTTACAATTTCGTTTAAATGAGGATAGAAATCGGCCTTGATTTGATATTTGTTAAAATCGAATAGGGCTTCACTGATGATCCAGCAACCGCGTTCATCCACTTTGGCGCCTTTCGGAGTTCCAGGGCATTCATCCAGGTAGTCGGGAACACCGTCGCCGTCAGTATCCAAGGGACAACCCCGTTCGTCTACCTCAACGCCTTTGGGGGTTCCGGGGCATTCGTCTAGATAATCGGGCACTCCGTCCCCGTCCGTGTCAAAGGGGCAGCCCTTTTCATCCACCTCAACGCCCTTTGGTGTTCCAGGACATTCGTCCAAGTAGTCTGGGACCCCGTCGCCGTCTGTATCCAAAGGACAACCTCGTTCATCTACCTTGACGCCTTTTGGTGTGTTCGGGCATTCATCTTTGTAATCCGGGACACCATCGCCGTCCGAATCTCTCAGAACCGCAGGATCCACAAACATTTGGGCAACCGCCTTGGAGAGTGCCCAGTTGCAGCTGACATAGAGTTCAGGGGAGATATTGGTGGATTTGAAGTTTCGCAATTGTTCCTGCAAGGTTTGGACTTGTAGATTCAAGTTGCAGCCCACATCATGGAAATTCCAGAAAAGATGAACATGATCGATGGCAAGTTGAAGGATTTGAGGAGGACCTTCAACCATAAGCAGGTCTCTGTTTTGGAGGGCTTCTTCAAGTTTCCAATGCGCTTCTTTCCATCTTTCAGCGGTTGCAAAAAAAGTGAACACATTGGGTCCGGTTTGGTCGAGGATCATATCTTCTTTGTGGATTTCTGACTTTATGAGTTGTATTACAGCGTCTGGGGGATCCTGGCCGGCGATTGAAAAATACGTTGTCTTGCATTGGGGGTCATTGTTGGAAAAATTAAAGGATACAGCGTCGGTTTTTGATCCACCTGGGGCTGGCTCTTTTTTCTTTCTATTTGGAGTTGTATCCTTACCTTTCCTGGGTTCACCTGCACATTGATCTTTGTAGTCTGGAATGCCGTCCCCATCTGTGTCTAGCGGGCATCCTTTATAGTCTACAGCAATCCCTTCAGGGGTCTCGGGGCACTGATCCTTTGCGTCAAATATCCCATCCTGATCAGTGTCCAGTGGGCAACCGGTCTTTTTAAGGTCCGTATATAGGGTTCCAGTGATATCACCGGCGCTATTGGTGCAAATGCCAAGTGCAAACACCGTGGCCGCATTGACGTTTACAATTTTACCGCGATTCTTAAGCTCAGTTTGGAGCATTTCTATGGCGGCATCTGTCCAACGATGGTAATTGGCCTGCCAATCGTGGGTGTAAGCGCCAATGAAGATGTCTTTATCGTCGGCCTGGTTCACCAGGTTTACATAGCTGTGGGTATTGAATTCCGGGTTCAAGGTTTTCTTGACTGAAACAGGTTGTGCTTTCGGAATGTAGAAACGATCAGGGGTTGCTGCGCAGCCCGTAATAGCAATAAGTATGAAAAGAGAAAAAAAATTGATCGATGTCTGAAATTTGTTTTTGGGCATGATTAAAAACCTTACAAGAGTGTTATAGATAGTGCCCGAATGAAAACTGTCTTTTTCGCCAATCTCTGCGTCAGATAAAAATTTTAATCCTCAAAATACCAAATGTATTCCTGCGGTTAAAATTTTGATCTTCCTTGACCTTGACAAAAAATTCTAGTTTTCGTTCAGACACTAGGTAGCTCTTTCTCGATGTTTGAGTCGGTGTCAGAATATTCTCTCATTTTTACTCTTCTAAATCTCTAACCACATCCTCATTAGGAACCCAACGGTTTCCCTTTTCTTCACAGGTCTTTTTGTCTTTGGCCAAAGGCATCCAGGTCCCTCCCATTTCCTGACAGGCTCTTTCGTCTGAGGCTTCGGGCATCCATGTATTGTCCTGCTTTTCGCAGGTGGGTTGGTCAAGGGCCGGGATCCATTTTCCACCATTTGCCTTACATTCCGTTCGATCATTAGCGGTTGCGCCTTTGCAGGAAGCCTCCCCAACAGGATTGCCAAACTGGTCCTCACAGAAGCCCACATCCCGTCTGCCGTCCTCGCCCATGCAGAACGCTTCATCAGGCTTTCCGTCGGGACCGATACAGTAAGCACAGAAATAGGCCTCACCAATCAGAAAAGGTCCATCCCCCATATTGACAAACACATGGCTTGCACCCAGTTCGGCGGCATTGTCCATGAGTTCATTGAGAGCGCCGGCATAGAAGGTGTCCCCCAGAAAACCCCAGGAAAAGACGCAGCAATAGGGAAAAAGCGCGGAACCCCTGACATTCCCCAGAAAATCGCATTGATTGACAACTTTGCGAATCTGCTCGACATTAACCAGGTGAACCTGTGAAGCCCTTGTGGACAAGGGAGGACCGCAGGAAGTGAGAATAGTGGAAAGGGATATCAGAAAAAGAACCATCAGCCCTGCTTTGGCTAGAAACGCCAAGTTCTTGTTATTCAGCATAGCGTCCTCATTAGATTTCGAGCAGATATCAAATGATTTTTGTCTCTATTTATGGTTGTTCGTTTGTGGTTTTACACTGTGAACCGGCAACTGCAAACCGTAAACTTTTGCCGATTATAAGTTTAATACGTTTTCATGTCAACAAACCTGTTATGGTAAATTCAGAGGCTTGGAATGCTGCCGTAAATGGGCAGATGAACCGCATCGTTGATATCTTTTTCGTGTCGAATCGGCCCTTTCAAAAAGTCAAAAATCAGCACGATTGCCAATCCAACCGCAAGGGACATCATGACACCCACCAGCAAAACCTTTTGTTTGGCACTTTTCGAAGGGCGAAGTGGGATCATGGGGGCACTCAAAACATGAATGTTCACCAGAACGCCTGCTTCCCTCACCCTGGCCTCCAGATAAATTCGATCCAACCGGTCGTAATGCTCCTTGGCCACTTCATAATTGGACAAAAGCGTGTTCAGTTGCGCCTGAATCTCCGTATCCGGCGTCATTTTTAAATCCGCTGGAATCTGGTAGTGATTCCGAAATTTGACCAATGCCTGCTCAGCCTTTTCGAAGGTTTGCTGCGCGGCATTTTTTTGCTCCAGTGTAAATGATATTTTTCCTTGAACACCTTTCTTGTTTTCTTCCAGGTTCATGGCCAATAAAACATCCAGGTAACTTTTGACCAGAATGGGGGCCAGGTTTTTTTCAAGAGTCGCACCGGTAATCCAGACCATGGCGATGTTGGAATTTACCCGGATGCCGACACGCTTTTCCAACTCCTGCAGGTAGCGGTTGTCTTCATCCGGTGTAGAACTGGGGCTCTCTTTTTTGTCGTCGGATTTCTTGCTTCTGCCGAGGATTGTTCTGACCAGGTTTCGAAGACCGGCCAGAATCTGGGAGCGCAAATCCAGTGGGAGTTCCAGATCGAGCTTGACGTCGTCGGGCAGAATCTTCAAAACCTCTTTTGCAAAGGACTTGCTTTTGAGTTTTTCTTCTACCGCTATAACATAGGGGGCCTTGGCTTTTCTGGGCGACATGGTGCCTTGACGTATGGACATGGCTTCGTTGAAGGGTTGTTCGATCTGAAGTGCTGTCCCGCTGATAAACTGGGGTTTGATAAAGGAGGAGAGCAGCAAAGTGATCAAGAGGCCCGCCACAAAAAAAATAATGATAATCCATTTGTTCTCTAGAAGCGGTACGCCGAATTTGGCGACATAAAAGGAAACGTCAAGTTTTTTGGTAGTTTCTTTTTTTTCTTCCATGTCTCAGTCCACCTAAAGCGGCAAGCCGCCGTTTTAAGTTTCGGGTTTTAAGTTTTAGGTTTTTCAGTCAATGAACTTCTTGTTTTTTGTGACAGAAAACCAGGAGATAATGCACTAAAATTGGCGATTGTAGACAATGCCGTCTATTTTCCCGCCGTCACGGGTGATGGCCTCAACACTCTCTGTTATCTGGTCTGATGAGGTCCGTTTGTCCTGAACCACCATGACCACCATGTCGCAGGTGAAGGATAAAAAAACCGGGTCCACATTATTTCTGTTTTTGTTGAGTACCGGCGATGAGTCCATGAGGATCAGATCGTATGCCGCTCTCATTTCCTGAAACATGTTTTCCATAAAATCCGGCGTAATTTTAAGGTATAGTTCGTTGTCCCAGCCGCCGGCTGTGATCACCTTTAATTCAGAAAATCCCGTATCCTTGACAGCTTCCTGCCAGCTTAAAGAACCTGAAACCAATTCCGTAAAGCCCTGCTCCCGCTCCAGACCGAAAGGGATGTGGAGTTGCGGTCTGCGCATGTTTAAATCCACCAGCAGGGTTTTCATCTTTGTGAAATAGGCGATATTGAAACCGAGCAGGCTGATCAAAAAAGTATTCCCGGCGTCGTCATGGGGGGTGACAAACACAACAGTTTTTTCATTCGTTTTT
>JABGPV010000258.1 GCA_018644785.1 Deltaproteobacteria bacterium
CGATCAAGAAAAAAATCGAAATCAGGAGATGCTATCCAGGTACTACATTTCGTTCTTAAATATTTTCTACAATGATATCAACATATTGCAAATCGTCTGAAAACAGCACTTCTCTGCAAGCTATTAATTTTCTTATATAAAAAATAATTTCAGGATTTCGAATCCGTTTCAAAGTGCGAAAGTCGGGCTATGGTGGTATGGAAGGGGTAAAGCGGTTTCAGGAAGGGTGTTTTCAGCTGGTGGTAACGGATCTCAAAATGCCGGATGTGGATGGCATGGATCTTTTAAAAACCGTCAAAGGGATTGACAACCGGGTGCCGGTCGTCATTGTTACGGGGTACGGCACCATCCGGAAGGCCGTCGAAGCCATCAAGTGCAGGGCTTACGACTTTATTGAAAAGCCGGTTGAGCGGGAGAAGCTGACCCTTGTGGTGGAAAGGGCTTTGGAGCGCCACAACCTGTTTCGGCAGCTGGGGGTCTTTCGGGGCCTGACCATCTCCATCCCCTTCTGGCTGATTCTGGGGATTGTTCTGGCAAAAGTCTGGAAATAAGTGGCTATGTAGATTTCGTTGTTCTTGAATTACCTGAAAGCCCTCATGGGATATCTTCCCATGGGGGCTTTTTTTGTATAGGGAAACATCTACGTATCCTGGCGAGTATGAATTTCTGAATTAGGTATGATGTCCCCGGAATTCGGGGAGGACCACAAAGGGTATATCGATGTTCAAAACAAACCGGGGAAGGAATCTCTTTTTTTCAACTGAAATTGAGGCGGGAATCAGCGATGCCGATGTTGTTTTTGTCGCTGTTAACACACCGAACAAAACATTTGGACAAGTGGCAGAAAAAGCGGCAGATCTCCAGTACCTGGAAAAAACCTCCAGACAAATTTTGGCGCATTCTACAAGTGATAAGATCATAATAGAAAAATCTACGGTACCTGTCCGTACCTCCAACGCCATGGAGCGGATTCTAAACGGCGGAAAGAACAACATTCGTTTTGATGTCCTTTTTAATCCCGAATTCTTGGCTGAAGGAACAGCTATCAGAGACCTTGAAAGCCCTGATAGAGTGCTCATTGGGTCGCGGGAAACTGAAAATGGGATAAAGGCAAGGAAAGAGATTGTTGAGATCTACGCCAATTGGGTGCCAAAGGAAAGAATCATAGAATCGAATACCTGGAGTGCTGAACGCTCCAAACTAACGGAAAATGCCTTTCTGGCCCAACGGATATCATCCATTAATGCTATTTCAGCACTTTGTGAAAAAACCGAGGCGGACATTAATGAAGTCGCTTCTGCCGTGGGTATGGATTCCAGGATTGGACCCAAATTCTTGGATGCGAGGGTGGGGTTTGGCGGATCATGTTTTAAGAAGGATATTTTTAACCTTGTGTACATATGCCAAAACTATGATCTGCAAGAGGTGGCTGATTATTGGGAATCGGTAGTGAAAATAAACGAATGGCAAGAGAATAGATTCGTTCGGAATATGCTCAGTAGCATGTTCAATACCATCGCAGGCAAGAAAATCTCTCTCTTAGGCTTCGCTTTCAAAGCAAATACCGGAGATACACGAGAATCCCCGGCCATGTATATTGCACGAGGCCTGCTGGAAGAGCATGCCCAGATTGTTGTATCTGATCCACAAGCGCTGGGAAATGCGAGGAACGATTTGAAAGATGCTGAAGGTGATTTGGTCTTTGAGGAAAACCCCTACAAGGCGGCTGAGGGCGCTCATGCAATTGCAGTCCTCACCGAGTGGGACGAATACAGAAATCTGGATTATGAGCGTTTGCTTTCATCCATGGTGCATCCTTCTTTTATTTTCGATGGCCGTAATATCCTGGATCATCAAAGACTATTTGAAATGGGGTTCAATGTATACTCAATTGGAAGAGCTCCTCTAAAGCATTTTCGATAGCAGGGTCCAATGTCGATAAACGCGAAGGATTCGCTGTTAATGCAGCTCAAAATCAAGTGATACTATTTTAAAAGGAGCGAAAAATGAAACATGCGCGAAAACGTATATTGATAACCGGTGGCGCAGGTTTCCTGGGCTCGCATCTATGCGACCGGCTCGTTGAAGAAGGCCATGATGTTTTGTGTTTGGACAATTTCTTTACCGGAAGTAAAGTGAACATTGCCCACCTAACTGGCAAACGAAATTTTGAAATGGTCCGTCATGACCTGGTGGAACCCATTCTCCTGGAGGTAAACGAAATATATAACCTGGCCTGCCCCGCCTCCCCCATCCATTACCAGTTCAATCCCGTGAAAACCATCAAAACCAGCGTAATGGGCGCCATCAACATGCTGGGCCTTGCCAAGCGGGTTCAGGCAAAGATCCAGATCCTCCAGGCCTCCACCAGCGAGGTCTACGGCGACCCGGCGGTCCACCCACAGACGGAGAGTTACTGGGGGAATGTCAATACCATCGGTCTTCGGTCCTGTTACGACGAGGGAAAACGATGCGCTGAAACCCTCTTCTTTGATTATTACCGCCAGAACAAGGTCAATATTCGTGTGGTTCGCATCTTCAACACCTATGGCCCCAGGATGCACCCCAATGACGGCCGGGTGGTGAGCAATTTTGTGGTTCAGGCACTGCCGGGGTATCGCCGTTTATGGCGACGGCAGCCAAACACGCTCCTTCTGCTACGTGGATGACCTCGTAGAAGGACGGATCCGCATGATGGATGGACCGGACGACTTTGTGGGCCCCGTCAACCTGGGGAATCCCGGGGAGTTCAGCATATTGGAACTGGCTGAGATGACCATTAAGACGACGGGAAGCCGGTCAAAGATTATTTGTTTATAAAACCACCACTTCCAGTGGTGGACCCGAATAGGTTCTACCGATCCGGCGAAAATAATATAGGCTCTTCCTCTGGGAAAGCCCCTTTTGGGGAACTATGGAGGAAAAGCCTATGCATGACTGGGAAAGTTTATCGCATGTACGATGGGATTGCAAATACCATGTAGTCATCCGAAATATCGAAAAAGAGTATTGTATGGAAAAGTGAAACGGGATGTCGGTGAGATTTTGAGGGATCTGGCTCCACAGAAAATGATAGATGTTCTCGAAGGGCATCTGATGCCAGACCATGTCCATATGTGTTTAAAAATCCCACCCAAACATAGTGTTGCATTTGCTTTGGGATTCATGAAAGGAAAAAGTGCAGTAAGAATCTATCGCAAAGAAGGATATAAAAAGGTAACGGGGATGAACTTCTGGTCCCGAGGATACTGTGTCAGTACTGTGGGTTTTGATGAAGAAACCATAAAAAAGTACATACGCGAACAAGAGAAAAGGGAAAAGGAACAATTGGAATTGTTTGACTAACTGAGCCCCAAGGGGGCTTTCCTAACGTAACCGCCCCCTTTTAGGGGGCTACCTGAGGCCTCCCGCTATGCGGGAGGAGCCTCACTTTCGAGGAACTGCCGCAGGATGACCCGCTTCAACGGCAACCGGATATCACGCTTGCCAAGGAGCGCCTGGGGTGGGAACCGGGGGTCGGATTGGAAGAAGGGTTGGGTAGGACTATTGCATATTTTCGGGAACTGTAGAAGAGACAGATGTCGGAGGGCGGACGTCAGATGTCTGATGTCGGACGTCGGATTTACGGCTATTCAAATATCTGAGAATGAGTGCCTATCCTTGTTAACCTGATAATATCGTCTTCAATACAATATACAACCAGTAGATCTCCACCAATATGAAATTCTCTAAAACCCGAATATTTTCCAATCAGGCTGTGGTCCCTTGCTTCAAGAGGCAACGACTTGCCTTCTAACAAGAAAGATAAGTATGTAATATATTTATCATATTGCTTGTCGGTTGTCTTGAGTTTCCTATAGTCCTTTTTAAAGGTCTTGGTTCGGAATAATTGCATAAACGTTACTTCTTGAACTCATCCAGAGTAACAAAATCACCTTCTAAGTTCTTTGCCTCTTCCATTGCCTGAACTGTTACATTGTTTGGCATTTTTACTTCAAATGGGAGTCCTTTAGCAGAAACAATCATGCTGTTGAAAATATTAATCGCTTGTGAATAAGACAACCCTAAATATTTTAAGATTGTTTTAGCTTGAGTGTAATTATTCTGATCAACCCTTATAGTGGTTTGGGTTTTCATTGATACACCTCCTAATCAAATTTAGCATGTAACACATGTATCCCAAATGGGATATTTCGTCAAGTGATTTTATAATGGGGGCTGTCTGGCCTCCGACATCCGACCTTTGTTTCCAACCAGGTTATCTTAAACAATGAAACATAGGCTCTTTCCCATAGGTTCTTTTGCAGGTTACATGCTGATAGATTTTGCAACCATCGCATTTTCTATTATGGCGTCTTACAAGTTTTATCGTGTTATGGGGTTTGGACAAAATGTTTACTATGCAAAACTGGGAATCATTCCTCTGAGCCTGTTGCTCAGTCTGGGTGTCGTTTTCGTTCTGTTCATTTTTGGCGCCTACAAAAATGAGTCGAGCCTTCTGAACGTGAGCGAGATAAAAAGCGTTGTCAAAGGCATCAGCCTTGGATTTCCGCTGTTTGCGATCAAACAGTATCGGATCGATGAGATCTGCCTGGCCATTTCCAACATCAGTAACGAAACCTGCATCAAAATCCTGGAACGGCTCAAAAAAGAAAATGTCAGGATTTCCTTTATTCCCAACCTGTACAGGGTGTTTGTCCACAGGGTTAACATCAACCATATCGGCCAGATACCCATCGTCGAAGAGGATCAAGGGGAAGTGGGGAAAGTCTATCTTGCCATTAAGAGATGTTCGGATATCTTGATGGCGATCATCCTTACCATCCTGCTTTCGCATGTTTTCCTGGCGGCGGCAGTGGCAATTAAAATGGATTCCAAGGGGCCTGTTTTCTTCAAGCAAAAACGGGTGGGGATTCATGGCGGGCTTTTTGAGATATTCAAGTTCCGATCCATGACCACGGAATCGGATCCATATGCTGTCAATCCCACCGGAGAAAACGATGCAAGAGTTACCAAGGTGGGCAGATTCCTACGAAAAACGAGTTTAGACGAACTGCCGCAGTTGTTTAACGTCTTGAAAGGGGATATGTCTTTTGTGGGTCCCCGGCCGGAAATGCCGTTTATAGTGGCGTCCTATTCGGATATTCATCGGGAAAGATTGAAAGTCCTGCCGGGCATCACCGGGTTGTGGCAACTGAGCGGCGACCGGGAAAAGGCCATTCATGAAAACATGGATTATGATCTTTACTACCTGAAGAACTGGTCGCTTTTTCTGGATGTGGCGATTTTGCTTGAGACGTTGTTGTTTGCTTTTAAAGAGGTTTGAAAAGATGAACGTCGAACATCGAACGTTCAACATCGAACATCGAATGTTGGAGGTTTGCGGGCGGTGGAGACTGAATGAGGTCCTTTAAGAGGTGCGTTAATGTATTTTGCGTGATTCTTGCCGGTGTGTTTTGTGGCTGCATGCCGGTTCGGGGGGCGGGGGAAAAGACGCAGGAGAACACCCTTTCGGTCATGACCTATAATATCTGGGATCTGAAGGGGCGACGGCCGGCGGTGGGGGATGTGGTTGAGGTGATTATGTATTTTTCTCCACAAGGAAAAGCTCAATTGCGATGGTGGCTAACTGAGTCGGTTCATGAGTTTGTTATAGCCTTCGTGAGAGCCAATCCAAAACCAGATAACGCTTTCGTTCTCACGCAAAGCAATGGCGCGGTAACGCCGACCGACATCAACAGTCCAGACGTTGCCTTTTGGGGCAAAACCCAAGGATGGATGAAAAGGATTCGAGCGAAAAAGAGCGAACTTTTTGTCTGCTATTTCCTGGATCTTTTTGGGGAGTTTCTTGTAGCATTTTCAAAAGGAGGGATGGGTGTAAGAGACTATTTCCACCGTTTACATCGCCCGGCTCGAAAGTCCTCTTTCACTTGGCTCAGCAACGCAACTCCAGCACCTTTACCGGAAAAATCTTCCTCTAACTCGTGATCCCAATCGCGATTTTCCATCTCAACGAGCCACTGGAGTAACTGGTCTCGTTTGTTTGGCGGCAAAGACATAATGTCATTCCGTATCTTGTTTTCTGTAACCATATAATCGTTCATCGCGCCGTAATCTCCTATCCTGAATATCAAATCAACCAGTTCCACACTACAGGAAATATGTAGTGGTGTCAATAAGATGAAAGACGCTGATAGTTATTATCGGATGCACCGTCAAAATCGTTTCACCGGGGCCGGCCTTTTTCAAGCAGGAGCGTTGCTGCCTCAACGGCCGGCGGTTCATGGTGTACAAATTCAGGACTATGGTGCTGGATGCCGAGAAGCGATTTAATGAAGTGAAGGGCCTGAACGAAGCGGACGGCACGTTGCTCAGGAAAACCAGCCTGGACGAACTTCCCCAGATTATCAATGTGCCCCGAGGAGAAACGAGATCGGGTTCAGTGATTGGATGAAGATGAGACCTCTCCTATATTGACAATTGGTCTTTGTGGCTTGATTTCAAGATACTGTTTCAAACGGTTAAGGTGGTGCTTTTGGGGGAGGGACGGTAGGGGTGAAAGATGAACGTTGAACATCGAACGTCCAACATCGAACATTGAATGGGGAGGAGAGCAAATGACTACCCATGACTTTCTTTACCTTCTATGTGGCCGATTTTCTCTTTTACCCACGAACGCACCAACTGGGCTCTGTCGATGCCCGAGCGTTTGGATTCGCGGTCAATGATTCTGACGTCTCTGGGTTCCATTCTCAACTGGATTAACTTCTTTGGCGGCCGTGCGAATGTCAGCGTTCCTCCTTCCCAGCCATCATAGTCTTCCGGCTGGTTTTTTTCCCAGAAGGCTTCCAACTCGTGATCGTTCATGGGAGGGACATCCGACAG
>JABGPV010000259.1 GCA_018644785.1 Deltaproteobacteria bacterium
GTTTTAGGGCGAAGTCATCTCGAGACAGTGCCGCTGGTGGAGATTGTACCCAAAGCGTCGCACCAATTTTTTGACTTTGACGCAAAATATACCGCTGGCGAGACCAACGAAATCTGTCCCGCTAAAATTGATTCGGAGCTTGAAAATGAAGCTTCTGAGATGGCTCAAAATGCGCACCTTGCCCTTCAATGCCGTGATTGGAGCAGAACCGATATGATTATAGACAATGATATAATTTACATGCTTGAGACAAACACCATCCCCGGTATGACCGAAACGAGCCTGGTTCCGCTGGCCGCAAAGGGTAACGGATGGAATCTGGGCCAGCTGCTGGATAAGATGATCGGCACATGTTTAGCGGAGCCGGAAAAGAAAAGAGAGAGCTAAATTTCTTAAAACTATTTTAGAAACAAAGGGGCCAATGTTTCACGTGAAACATTGGCCCCTTTGACGTTCATAATGCCTTAAGGTTGGATTGAGCCTTCGGTATAACGCGCTGTAATATTGACAGAAAGCATCTGTCGTGGTTTTTCAGGGACCCTTCGTGTCCTGAATGGTGATGGGGGGTTGTTCCGTCTCCATGGGGACCCGGCCCACCATTTTCAAGTCATACCCTTCAAGGCCTTTAATTTTTTTGGGGTTGTTGGTTAACAGGCGCATTTTTTTCACCCCGAGGGCTACCAGTATCTGGGCGCCCACGCCATAATTTCTCAAATCCGCTTCCAGACAGCCCTCTTTGTGGGCTTCTGAAATGGTTTCCCCATCACCCTCAAGGGTTTGGTAGCGGGCCAGCCTTAAGCCTCTTCCTTCCTGCTGGATGTAGATAATAACCCCCTGATCTTCCTGTTGGACAAGTTCCATGGCCTTATCCAGTTTGGCCCTGCATCCGCACCTGAGGGAATTGAATATGTCGCCGGGCGTGCATTGTGAGTGAACCCGAACGAGAATTTCCTGATCCGGATCAATGTCGCCTTTCACCAGCACCAGGTGTTCGTGTGCGTCAATGTCGTTTACAAAGGCCATGGCCCTGAATTCGCCATGTGGTGTGGGGAGAAGCGTTTCGGCGGCCAAATGAACGAATGATTCCGTGCGCATTCGATATTCGATAATATCGGCCACGCTGGCAATTTTAAGATTGTGCTTTTCGGCAAAGACCTCCAGGTCCGGCATGCGAGCCATGGTGCCGTCATCTTTCATGATTTCGCAGATAACGCCCGCAGGTTTCAAGCCGGCGAGGCGGGCCAGGTCCACAGAGCCTTCAGTCTGTCCGGTCCTGAAAAGAACGCCCCCTCGTCGTGATCGCAGTGGGAAAACGTGACCCGGTTGAATCAGGTCCTTGGGTTTGGCATCATCGGCAACGGCCAGAAGAATCGTGCGGGTTCGGTCGGCAGCGGAAATGCCCGTGGTTACCCCGGTCCGTGCCTCGATGGATACTGTAAAGGCCGTTTCATACGGGGAGCAGTTGTCCATAACCATCTGCGGGAGGTTCAGTTTTTCCAGCAGGTGTGGCGCCATGGGCAGACAGATAAGGCCGCGCCCGTAGGAAGCCATGAAGTTGATGGCTTCAGGGGTGGCTTTTTCAGCGGCCATGGCCAGGTCACCTTCATTTTCCCGGTCTTCATCATCCACCAGGATAATCATTTTTCCTTCTTTCAGATCTTCCAGAACTTCTTCTATGGTTGCTAAAGGCATAAAAAATCTCCAACGTCTATCTTAACCTATTTAATTGAGCGTAAATTGTAAACGTATACTGATTAAAGCCCTAGAAGCTTTTCAGCTTTCTCGATCACCGCTTCAACGGTAAAACCAAAGGTCTTGAAAAGATCTTTGGCTGGGGCTGAGGCACCGAATCGGTGCATTCCTATAATGATCCCCTGAGAGCCGGTAAACCGCTCCCAACCGAGGGGGCTCCCGGCCTCCACGGCAATGCGTGCCGAGACATCAGGGGGGAGCACCTCATGCCGATATGCCCCAGGCATGGCGCTAAAAAGCTCCCAGGAGGGAATGTTCACAAGGCGTACCCTGACACCACGGGACGCAAGCTGTTCATAGGCCCCGAGAATGAGATGAACTTCAGCACCAGTGGCCATCAGGATCAAGTCGGGCTTACCGCCCGTGGATTGCGCCAATACGTAAGCCCCGTTATGAAGTCCCTCGGCCGATGCATATTTCTTGCGGTCGATAACCGGCAATCCCTGGCGGCTCAAGATGAGGGCGCAGGGGCCTTTTTGATGGGCCAGCGCCAGTTTCCAGGCTTCAACGGTTTCCTGTGCGTCGGCGGGGCGGACCACCAGGATATTAGGAATCGACCGGAGACTTGCCAGATGCTCGATGGGTTGGTGAGTCGGGCCATCCTCGCCCAGGCCGATAGAATCGTGTGTAAAGACATATATGATGTGAAGTTGCATCAGAGCGGCCATTCGAATGGCCGGCCGCATGTAGTCAGAAAACACCAGAAAGGTGCCGCCATAGGGGATCAGAGCTTTGCTAAGGGCCATGCCGTTTAAAATAGCGCCCATGCCATGCTCCCGGATGCCGAAGCGAATATTCGGGCCGCCGTCCTCTTTGAATTCGTCAAATCCTTTCAAATAGGTGTTGTTGGAAGGGGCCAGATCTGCGGAGCCACCAACAAGTCCCGGCAGGTGGGGTTTGACCGCCGCCAGAACTTGTCCGGATGCTTTTCGTGTGGCGATGCTTCCCTGGTCAGCATCAAAATGGGGTAGAGCGTCATTAAATTTTGAAGTATCCGGTGCTTTATGCATGGCCTCCCATTGTTGGGCAAGGTGAGAATATTTCATCTGGTAATTGGCGTAAAGGGCCTGCCATTCTTTCTCCAGCGCTTCTCCTTGCTTCAGGGCCTGGCGGAAAACTGAAAGGACATCTTTGGGTACCCAAAAGTTGGGTGTTTCGGGCCACCCGCAATTTTTCTTGGTCAGCAGAACCTCTTCTTCGCCCAGCGGAGCTCCGTGAGCATCCGGCGTATCCTGTTTGTTGGGGCTGCCCCAGGCAATGTGGGTTCGAGCGATAATGAGAGAGGGCTGTGATGTTTCACTTTTGGCATTGGCCAGGGCGGTATTTATGGCGGGGAGGTCATAACCATCCACCCGTTGTACCTGCCAGTTGTAAGCCTCAAAACGGCGTGCCACATCTTCGGTAAAGGTAATATGGGTGTTGCCCTCAATGGTAATCTTGTTGTCCAGGTAGACGTAGATAAGCTTTCCCAGTCCCAGATCGCCTGCCATGGATGCCGTCTCCGATGAAATGCCCTCCATCATATCGCCATCGCTGACCAGCGCATAAATAAAATGGTTCACCAGGGGGAAATCGGGCCGGTTGAACCGGGTGGCGAGATAACGTTCCGCCATGGCCATTCCAATGCCGGTGGCAAAACCCTGACCCAGGGGGCCAGTAGTGGTTTCCACGCCGGGGGCGCAACCATATTCCGGGTGGCCCGGGGTGGGGCTGTCCAATTGACGGAAATCTTTCAGGGCATCCAGGGAAAGGCCATAACCCGTGAGATGGAGCATGGAATACAGAAGCATGGACCCGTGACCGGCAGATAGGACGAAGCGATCGCGGTTGGGCCACTCGGGATTTTTAGGGTTATAGTTCATGGTGCGGGTCCACAACAGATAGGCCAGAGGAGAAGCCTCCATGGGCATTCCCGGGTGACCGGAGTTGGCCTTCTGCACACCGTCCACTGCGAGAAACCGGATGGTGTTGATGCAGTCTTTTTCCAGTTTATCCGTAATGCCGGTTATTTCGTTCAAATTATTTGTGGTCATGAATCATTCCTCTTCATAGGGTCTCTTAATGAGTAAACATAAATCCTGATTCAGGATCAGTCCTCCCCCTCGTGTGCGAAATCAAGGGCCATTTCAAAGGCGGATCGGGTAAAGGCCAGGACCCGCTGAAAATCCTCATCAGACAGCTTTCTGGCCTGATCATGGCCGCGATAGATATTGATAAATTGTCGTTCCCGTTCCAGTTGAACCGGTAACCGCCCCAGGCCCCACTTTTCGAGAATTTCCCAGACTTCAGGGTTATAGGTACGGGTCAGCTTGATAATAAATGGAAGCGGATCATGGCGGGCAAGCAAAGCGGAGAGGCGCAGAATCAATTCAAAAGAGAGGGTTGCGGCGCCGTTTTCAACGGCAGTTAAAAATGATTCATCAGCAAGGTGGATGGTCCGGCATACATCTTTTCGCGTTAGTCCTGCCACTTCCCGCAGATCTCTCAGGTAATCACCGGCTTCTTCAATCATTTCCACCTGTTCTGGAGAACTGAGAACGGCTTTTCCAACCATTCCCGAAACCATGGCCCCCTTGGAGACCAGCTTCATGGCCGTGGATGTCATGTTCAAGAGCATCTTGACGATGGAGCGCTCATCCTTGGGATAAGGCTCAAGTATTTCCTTTGGAATTTCAGGTAGTTCCGTTCCCATCATGATTTCTTGAGGATCAGCACATCTACCTTGCCCTCCAGAGCGTTTTTGAAGTCCAGGGCATCCTGGTTGCTGCCCACAATGGCGCCATAGTGCATGGGAATGGCGAGTCCCGGCCCAATGGCGAGAGCGGCTTTAACGGCTTGCTCCGCTGTCATGACATAGGTGCCCGACACCGGCAGGAGGGCAATATCGACTTCCAGACCTTTCATCTCCGGGATAAAATCCGTATCCCCCGCATGGTATATCCGGATGCCGTCCACCTCAATTAAAAATCCGAGCCACCCATTCTTTTTCGGGTGAAAATCTTTATCGGTATTGTAGGAAGGCACGCCCAGAATTTTAACACCATCAGGGTTCAGGATCTCTCCCGGTTTTAAGATCCTCACATCCCCGGTGAGTTTTTCAGCCGAATCTTTTTCGGTGACGATAATCGTCTCCGGTCCCTGAATTTTGGCCACATCTTCAGGTGAACAGTGATCGAAATGGTCATGGGATATGAGGATCAGGTCAGCCTCGGGTCCCGCCTCGATCTGATAGGGGTCAAAATAGATGATTTTTTCGCTATCGATTCGAAACGCATCGTGCCCCAGCCAGTGAATTTTTTTTGAAAAGGACTCTATCATGTTCGTGCCTCCCGCTAACTAATTTGGTGACGTAACCGTGTTTGCTGTTAAAAGGGTTCCAGAAGGATTTTATGATCTATCAGTGAAAACCGCTTAATTTTTGCATTGATCTTTTTCGTCTCACCGAAAATATTAACCAGTTTTATCTCATTATTCTTGTTTTCCAGAGCATCCACGTCCTCGAAAAACAGTTCTTCCTTTCCATTTCTAAAAATATAGGCCGTTGATTCACACATGCTTATCCATCTCCAATACGATTTCTTCTACCATAGTCACCGCCAGGTTTACCAGGTGAGGCAGGGGTTCCCTGGAAATACCCACGATCCTGACGCGCTCCTGGGTAAGGGGAATCAGAATTTTTGTCGCCGGGCTCGAGCTGACAGCGGTTGCCATTTTCGGGGTCAGTTCTCCCATCATGGCATTGGCCATCAAAATGGAGACAGGCCCGATAATCACATCGACCCCGTGACTGGTGCGAACAATGGCATTCTCCCCTGATCCGCCCCGATTGGCGCCGGCTTTCATCATCCTGGAGGTGGCAATGGAATTGGTTCCCAGCGCCAGGATTTCCAGATCGAGTCCCAGAGAAGCTCTGAGCCCTTTAATCAGGGTGGCGCCGATGCCGCCTCCCTGTCCATCCAAAACCATCAGTCTCACCGTATCAACCTCGCGCACGATCACTTCAGGTGAAAAAAGCGTTGCATCCTGTTTTAAACGTCGGTATTTTATGTGGGAAAACCTATCAGAGCCGGCGGGTATTGTAAAGATCTGAAATCCCGAAAACAAAAAATACGGGGGTCCTTTATGCTCAGTCAAACGCTATATTTTGTCCTGGGGGCCTATCTTCTGGGTGCTGTACCGTTTGGAAAAATCATTGCCAGGATGGCGGCACAAATCGACATTACCCAGAGGGGAAGCAAGAATATCGGCGCCACCAATGTTGCCAGGGAGCTTGGACTCAAATGGGGGCTTTTGACATTGGCTCTCGACGTGTTGAAAGGTCTGGTCCCGGTCCTTGTTTTTTCCGCCTGTTTCTCCAAGGGGGGCATTTCGAGCCAGATGGCACTGGCAGTGGTCAGTCTCTGTCCGCTATTGGGGCACCAGTTTTCCATTTTCATGGGATTTCGGGGTGGTAAGGGTGTTGCCACGGCCCTGGGTATTTATCTGGCCCTGTCTCCCATCGCCTGTGTCCTGGGGCTTCTTGTATTTTTCCTGGTAGTCCTGAAGTGGGATTTCATATCCCTGGGATCCATGGTTTCAGCGGCTTCGATTCCCATATTTCTGACGCTTTTCCATCAACCGAAACCCGTTATGTTTGCATCACTTGTCATGGCGGTGCTCATCTATTTCAAGCACGGTGAAAATGTATTGAGACTGGTCGGGGGTGAGGAACGAAAATGGAAAGAGCGGTAGGGGCGACATGATGTAGACAAAGATCAGGCATTCGCCCCTACGTTAAGAATTCCACCAATCGGTCCAGTTCGTCATCGGAATAGAAATAAAGGAGAATTCGGCCCTGTTTGCCTTCCTTTTTGATCTCCACCTTAGTCCCCAGGCTTCGCTTGAGATTATCCGATAGCGACTGAATATAGGGATCGTCTTTGGATAGGACTTTTTTTAGTGTGGCCGGCTTTTTCAGTTTCCTGGCAAGGGCCTCGGCCTGCCGTACGGACAACCCTTTTTTGACAATGGCATCCCTCAATACCCGTTGGGGGTCTTTTTCCGTTATGCCGGCCAGCAGTCGTGCGTGTCCCATGCTGAGGCGGTCGTCAATGACGTCCTGCTGAATGGCGGTCGG
>JABGPV010000026.1 GCA_018644785.1 Deltaproteobacteria bacterium
TGGTGATCATCTGTACCGGCTACAGCGAGAGAATGTCCGAAACGGACGTCATTGCGCTGGGCGCCCGCAAATACATTGAAAAACCCATTGACTTGCGGCATCTGGCTGCTGCACTTCGAGAGGTATTGGATGGGTGAACATAATTGTAACATAATAGGGGGCAGACCCCGTTTATTTTCGCTTTCGATCTTTTGCGAGGCAAGAAGAAGGTGAACATGTGAAAGGGAACACGGGACACAAAAAAACGTGGTCTGTCCCCCTATAATCTTATAATCACTATAATCAGCCTGGGAGGAAATCCTATGAAATCACAACTAAAACTGTTTTGCTCTCTGAGTGTAATTGTATTAGTCTCTTGTATCCTTTTATTTGGCTGTGATGGTGGAAGCGATTATCAAGAACCAAGAGATACAGACTCTCTAATATTTCTCACTGGACCATTTGAAGGAGAAAAAATAATCCTCAGCGAAGGTGACATAAGCATTGGTGAGGAGATTAATTCAAATGACATTAGTGCTGAAGAGGAAGAGCTTTTGGAGGCTTTAAAAACTGTAAGAATTTATATGGATGCCAATAATTTTGTAACATTAGAACCCGGTGAATATGTGGGCTATGAACTCTATGTAAATGGTGACGTCATAACGTCTTCTATTAAAATTCAAGATGGTGATCTTATCGATTTTGTTGAAACCGCTGATGATTCTTTAGAACCCGGTATTGAAAGCGTTCATGATTCTTTCGCAAGAGATGTGGAAAGTTCAAATTCGTCTCCTGCAACAACGTTAGCTTTTTCACAGACAAATCCTAACGATAGACGTTTTTACGCCATTGCACATATGGCGAACACAGCTATTGCAGTAACTTGGGCTTACAGTCAAGGTGCCAATGGAGTTGAGATTGACTTGAATTTTGATGATAATGGAAACCCCACAGAATTTAAGCATGGTTTGCCATGTGATTGTACTTGTTCTCCTAGAGAGTTCTGGCCGCCGATGTGCTCTGTACTTGGAGATTGTTCCGCAAATAGTTCCAAAACTTCTCTTTTAGAACATATAGCACATATCAATAGAATTAATACCTCCGGTTTTGCATTAGTGGTCATAGATAGCAAACTAGGCAAGAAAGATAGCGAAAATAAACAAAGAACTGCAGGAAGAAATGTAGTAAAATTACTTGAAGATCATTTATTCAGCAAGGGATATAATGGTAAAGTAATTATTGGCGCACCCTACCTGACCAATGGATACTATATGTCAGAGGCTGGAACAAGAGCAAACTCCTCTCCATATAAATCACAAATGTATTTTACGATCGATATGGGTGGAGACAAAACATATATGACCGTGGACACCCTAATTCGTTACCTTCCTAATAACAATAGAGTTTATGGTACTGGAATATCGGCTTGCGTAGCTTCGACTTATTACGATGCAATTAGGCAAGCTGTAAAGCAATATCAGGTTGGAACCATTGGTAGCTTAATATATATCTGGACTCTGGATAAGGAATCATCAATGAGGAAATATATAGATTTAGGTGTTAATGGAGTTATGACGAACGACCCGGCTAAACTGGTGAGAGTTGCATGAGAAAAAGGGTTAACTCTTGCCGATGTAAATAGCCCTATAGCGCCTGCTAGAAACAATCAACTATTTAATTATTCAAACAAATGTGATTGCGATTATCATCCAGGCGGTTGTTCCCTTTCACTTCCCGCTCCCAGGTTTCAAACCTGCAAATGCAAGTATAAAGGAGGATGGACATGTGGGGGTGATTTAGTCACTTCATGTAACCGCGCCTCTAATTATTGTACTAACCCGGATTTATCACTTCAAACATGTATTCTTGGTAATGGAGACTGCTTAGCTTATAGTGACTCGAAATGTGACTGTAACTATAAACGCGGAGGATGTGTACTTTCTAAACTTCCTCCCCATGATGTTGCCTGCGATTGCAAATATAAAGGTGGATGGACCTGTGGAGGGTCAATAACTTATTGTTCAGACCCCAGCAGTTATTATTGTACCAATCCTGATTATTCGAAAGCTACCTGCGATCAGGGCCGTGGAGATTGTGGAGGATACTAGTATCTCATACTGGAATTTCAAAGACTTATAATGTATATGCTGGTCTTTTGGCCTTGGCTATTATTGACTCCTTTGGGGGGAATGGGCGAAAAACCCTCGCCTTGGAGGTGCTCAATTACTCCCTATTAGGGAACTGGAAGAAAATAATATACGCATATCGTGCAGAACTTTTGTTCGTCTTCAAGGCGTGATGACAGGTGCATAGTGGGCTATGTGCCTGTTATCACAACGTAGAAGACGGGCAAAAGGGAAAACAGGATGCGTAGATTATTTTTTGGAAGTTCCCTTACTCCTCTTACGCTCTGTAGTTCCTTTACGGCAACAACATCACAGCAGTTCAGCCACTTCCTGAGAGAAAAGTTCCAAGTCTTTCAGGTCATGGATAATGATATCGAAAACCTGGTCATAATCCACATCCCAATAGACGTGAACCAGGCGATTCCTGAACCCGGCCATGGTTCCCAGTCTTTTGGCCAGTGACGGCTCTATGAGACCGGCCTTCCCCAGCGTGAGAAAACATTCCGTATATCCTTCGGGAACCCGGGCCAGTTTTTTCGCCGAAAGATGAAAGCAGATATTCAAAGCCGCTTCCATGGCGGTCAAAAGACGGGACCGAGCAATATCCTGAGCATCTTCGTCCGCGAGGAACGCTTCCCGGCTCATGGTTCCGAACCGATTCAGCCTTTCCAGGGCACCGGAAATATCCTGAAGTTTCGCGCGTATTCGATCAGGGTTGAGCATCACGGGAAAAAGCCTCTTTGGTGTGGTAAGTGAGAATGGGAGCGATGTCGAGATAAAGGGATGCAATCTTCGTCATTATCTCCAACCGTATGTCCGGGTTCCGGTCCATCAGCAGTCTGCCTCTGAGGGCGTGGTATTGAAGGGGAATACCGGCGGAATTCATAATCTTCACATCCACGGGGAATGGAAATTCCAGGTGTTGAATGATAGCGGTTTCAAGTTCTATTTCAAAAACATAGGGGCGAAGGGGCAGGTTGTCGGGTATCAGAAAAACAGCGATATCCAGATCCCGAAAACGGGAAGATTCCAAAAACGAACCATGGGCATAGGCAAAAAGAATGCTCAGATCCTCTTCAAGAAAACCGGAGATTCGTTGCAGGCAGGTCTCCCTTTTTTCAGCGGAAAGTGTGTAGGTTTTGATTTTATTGTTCACTGGAACCTGTTCGAAAAATGATGCTCTTTTGTAATGACAATTCCGGAAAAGTTCTTTAATCCGTATATGTTTTCATGAAAACCCTGTATATACTAATGCATGGCATGATCGGGGTCAAGAAACATTGTTTCCTGTTCAAATTCTTCAGATTTTCTTCAACGCGCAATATTTTGGGATTGATTTTTTCCCCATATTTTGTTCCCCTGTTGTCAATATCACGCCTGAGGTGGAACAATGCCTCGGGAGAGTGAAGAATTGGGGACAAGTCTGCTGTTGACTGTTATTCAGTAATATGGCAGTTGGCGCTTGCGAACAGGAGATACATTACTCGATGTGTTGAGGTGGGGTTAACGATTTGAGACCGGATGAACGTGACCGACGGGGTTAGGACTGCAAGATGTAGTCCTGACTTTCTTAGTAAGGGTTTGAAATTCCAGGTTTATATAGGTAAGCGTGACTTGTGTTGCAGGCGACTAAACCATCAGGAGAATCATCCTTCATTTTGTTTCTGGGTACAAATCGAATTCTGGATAAAGCTTTTTTGCACATGCAGGACAAATGCCGTGGCTGAATTTCGCTTCAGAGTGCTTACCGATATAGGATTCGATTTGATTCCAGTAACCCTTATCATCGCGTATTTTCTTGCAGTTAGAGCAAATAGGAAGCATCCCGCTTAATGTCTTGACCTCAGCAAGCGTTTCTTGAAGTTCATTAATAAGTCTTTCCCGTTCTTCTTCCGCCCGCTTGAGGTCTGTGATGTTCTGGGCCGTACCGAACAGTTTGGTGACTTTGCCTTTCTCGTCCTTGGTGGTAGTCCCTATGGCGTGCATCCACCGAATTTCGTCATCCGGCTGAACGATTCTAAAAATGATATTGAAAGGTGTCCCTTCCGAGCTTGCCAGTGTAACCACCTTTTTCAGTAAAGGCCAGTCATCGGGGTGTAAATGGGTTTCGTGGTCTGTGAATGATGGCTCGCTTTCCTGCGGGTTGAGGGCGAAGATGCGGAATATCTCGTCAGACCATACCGGAGTTCCGATTTCCGGGTATAGTTCCCAGTGACCGATGTGTGCAACCCTTTGGGCTTCTTTATGGAGGTCCTCGCTCTCCCGCAGCGCCTCCTCGGCGCGCTTGCGCTCGGTGATGTCCAACAAGCTTCCTGTGGCAACAGTCTTGCCCTTTAAAACCATAGAAGAGCCAAAAATATCAACGTGGATTGTCTCGCCATTTTTCTTGATGCCTCTGAAAGAATATCGAACGACTTTCGTTTCTTCAGATAACCGTCTCCCTACCTGTTTTTGAACCGTAACCAAATCCTCGGGATGCACAAGTTGCGGAAAATGCATGTTGTTCAGGCATTCATCAACACTGTAGCCGAACATTTCCGAAAATTTCGGGTTAACATATTTGAAGACATCATCTGAGATGAGATAGATGCCAACAATCGATTGTTCAGCAAAATTTCGAAATTTTTCCTCGCTTTCCCTCAATGCCTCCTCAGATTTTTTTTGCGAGGTTATGTCGTGCAAAATACAGTGCGTTTGCTTGAAGTTCCCTTTCTCGTCTCTCCCAATCTTTCCATTGATATTCACCATGATGAGAGATCTGTCTTTTTTCACCATTTCAAACTCTACGTCAGGAATTTCACCGATGGCCTTGAAACGAGGAAAGTTCTGTTTAAAATGATCAACCCAATCCGGGTGAAGCAAATCACCAAATGATTTGCCAATGACCTCTTCTCGGGTATATCCTAAGGTATCCAACCACGCTTGGTTGACCTCCAAAAAGTGACCGTGTTCATCCAAAGATTGGTAGCCTATAGGCGCTTTTTCATAGAGTAATTTGAACTTTTCTTCACTCTCTCGAAGAGCTTTTTCGGCCTGTTTGCGCTTTACAACTTCCTCATCTAGTTCCTGTTCCAATTCTTCGTAGGTTGGCTTCTTGGCCATCAGAAAATCCTCTAAATACCCTCGCCCATACCTGTTGTGCCTTAGACACTGTGGTATGAGCCTTTGCAATTCCTATTATTTCTCCACTTCTTGGTTTAGGTCATGTCTTGAAGGGCATTGTTTTCATCACCAGAGACATCACATTAGTTTAGCATTATTTCCACACAAATCCAGAGTCCGGGTTAAGGGTCATCGATTGAACCTTTCATGCATTATTTTTCACCCCGACGATACCTGAAATCGTGCTACACTGCCAGATCAATCTTACACTATTTCCCCATGAAATCAAACGGATGTTTCATAGTTAAGTTAGCATTGAGGTCGAGATCAAACCTGCCTATTTACCCAACTCTTTTTTAACTGCAAGGCCCATCTTTTCCAACAATAGCGGCTTTCTTATATATGCTCGTGCACCCAGACTCTGGACCGCTTTGACACGGTCTGTTTCAGAAAACCCGCTGGCAATGATTGCCTTTTGCCCTGGGTGGATTTCGATAATTTTCTTGTACGTATCAAGGCCATCCATACCAGGGTCCATAATCATATCCAATACCAATAAATCAACTTTGTTGGTCTTCAGATATTCAACAGCCTCTTCCCCGCTTGAAACCGATACGACCGAATAACCCAGCTCTTTCAGCATACCGGAGGCTATTTCCCTTTGCTCTGCCACATCATCTACGATCAAAATGGATTCTCCATTACCGCTATAGGACTCAATGGCGAGATCGGATCTATCTTCGGGTAATTCTTTACGGGTTACGGGAAAATAAAGGGTAAATGTTGTTCCTTTCCCTTTAGTGCTTTGGACATCGATATATCCGTTATGATCCTTGACCGTTCCCCATACTACAGCCATGCCTAAGCCTGTTCCGCTTATTCCCATCTTTTTTTTGGTATAGAACGGTTCAAAGATCTTCTCCATATCATCGGGGGAAATACCTGTCCCGGTGTCTGAGATGGTGAGCACAACGTAATCACCCTCCTTTAAATCGTCATAATTTCTTATGGGCCTATCAATGTATCGGTTTTCCGTGGAAACGGTTAGCGTTCCCCCTTCAGGCATGGCCTCGGCGGCGTTGGAAATCAGGTTCATGACGGTTTTAGAGAGGTGAGTGGATGATCCCAATATGTTGAGGGTGCCTTTTTCAATATGGGTTTCCATATGAACTCCGGGATGGTACGATCGAAGTTTTTCATGCTCCGGGCTTTTCAGATATTCATCGACAACATCATTCAGATTGACCACTTCTGTGACAACAACGCCTCTCCTCGCCAATGTTAATAGATCCTGAACAACCGCTGCTGCCTTTTCTCCTGACTTTTTTATGGTCAAGATTGATTTTCTTAAAGGGCTGTCTATGGGGAGTTGTAACAATAACAATTCAGGGTAGCTTACAAGACCACCAAGGATATTGTTGAGATCGTGGGCCACCCCTCCTGCTAAGGTTCCAATGGCCTCCATCTTTTGAGCACGTTGAAGCTGGGTTTCCAGTTTTTTCTTGTCTTCTTCCGCCTGCCTACGTTCGGTTCTATCCAAGATAATCGCTGCGAATAGCGCTTCGTGTTCATGTTTCAGAAACTGCAAATGGACTTCCACATCATAATGCGATTGATCTTTACGTTTGTGAACAGTCTCAAAAACAATCTTTTCCTTTTCACCTTTGCGTAGAGGCGCTACCATTTTTTCAAACGATTCAGTTGTAAATTCAGGTTTTAAATTAAGAGGTGTCATTTCTCGAAATTCTGCCATCGTATAACCCAGATTATGCTGAGCAGCATTATTCACCTGAGTGAACTTCAATGTATCTGCGTCAAATAAATATATTTCATTCAATGAATCTTGGAAGATGCGGCCAAAACGTGCGATTTTATCTTCTGCTAATTTACGGCCGGTGATATCTCTGGTGACCCCCAGTATCGACGATGGGCGCCCTTCAATATCACGGATAAACGTCGTGGAAACCTCCGTCCACACAGTGGTACCGTCTTTACGATACTGCTCCAGTTCAAGGATGCGCGATCTGGGCGGATCAGAATCCCGACTCTCTTCAGACAGCTCTTCGCTCAGTATTTCGGTTGCGAGTTTCATAGACGACGGGGTTAAAACATCCTGCAATTGAAGCCCTGTTGCCTCTTCAACACTATAACCCATAATGCTTACGACGGAAGGGCTGACGTAAGTAAAACTTAAAGTCGCCAGGTCCAGTATCCAAATGTTGTCGGTTACGTTGTCAGCCAGCAAACGATATTTCTCATCACTCTCCCGTAACGCTTCCTCCGTTCCCATGTGTTTATGAATCTGCCGATTCAAGCGGTGAAAAGCAAGGCCGATCCCAGCAAGCCCGGCCAACCAAAGTAAAACATGGCCGACAGACAATGCAAGATTATGAGATCGCGAAATAGCCATAAGAGGAGCCATGGGTATTGAGACACTTATTCCCCCTCGGATATCCCCAAGTTTGTACCCCTGTGCAGCATGGCATTTCAGGCATCCCTTTTCCGTTAATAATGGACGCATAAGACGCATATAGTTGTTTCCCTCGATTTTCTCGACTGAGCTGACTTCTTTCCCTCCCGCCTGAAAGGCTCTGAGAGCCCGTGTTTCCCAAGGGTCAGGCACATTGGCGGGACGGATAGGATTAAGGCTGGTGATATGGCCCCGAACACCATTTTCCTTCAGTGCCAATTCGTGTATCTGGCGGGTCATGTAAGCTGGATTGATCTTCGTTAATTTCTTACCCAGAGGGGTTGTTATGTCCCGTTCGGGAACGTTAAGGTATGAGTTGGGCTGCATTACTCCTGTCACAGGCGCATAAACCCCGTCATGGCCAGCATTCCAGCGACGATAGATAACGTCCTTCTCGAATGCCGTCCGTGCTTCTATACGTGCAGCTTCAAGGATTCCGGAGTCCTGGGTTCTCAGGTTCCATGCCAACGATAATCCTATGAGAACAGTCCAGAGCGCCACGGCCCCCGATAAATAGTAGCGCAACCGAATCGGGAGTTCTTTTTTTGTCTGAAATTTCCTTTTCATGATAATGCTCTATTCCCCGACCCCCCTATTCTAATCTCACACAGGTTGATTTTCTGACCATCAAAAGATCCTCCAAATGCCACAGAAACAAGCAAGGCCCATACCTACCTGTGTACCTCCTATATCCTGCACGAGCCTTTGAGTCCCATGAGAGCTACCTCCCACTTTGGGTTATTTTCGCAGGGAGTTTATTTTGACCGAGAAAACTATACCTTAGTTTGCCATTGTTTTTCAAGGGGTAGGATTGAAGATTTACAGGGTCCTTTGAGTGTATGATTTGAGCATGATCCCCGTCAGGGTCAAGAAACATTGTTTCCTGTTCAAATTCTTCAGATTTTCTTCAACGCGCAATATTTTGGGATTGATTTTTTCCCCATATTTTGTTTCCCTGTTGTCAATTTACTGAAAATAGCGAAAGGAAAGTCATATTGTTATGAAAAGTTATCGAAAAGAGTTGTGGTTTGAGGTGCCCTCCCGGCGGGCTTTTATCAACATCACGCCGCAGGTGGTGGAATGCTTGAGGGAGAGTGGGATTGTGGAAGGTTTGATTCTGGTCAAGACAATACATATTCACTATTGATGGTATTATTTGCAAAGGATTCAACCATTTGATCCAGAACCGCCCGGATTTCAAATTTCCATGGGTGTTCTGGATCATCCGTTTGGTCGACATAAACTCCCAATCGATTCCCGTTCTGATCCTTCCCTGAAAAAGCTCGTTCCAAAATCTTCCGTTGTCGCGCATGTGGGCTATTCAGAATCTTTTTAATGGTTTTCGGTCCGGGGTGTTTTAGAGCGTCCGCAACAACGGCCCTTGCAAGTTTAGATTTCTTCTTGATCTGTTCCGGGTCCGGCTGGTCTGCGATCTGCGGTTCAATGACATCCATCCGCTCTTGAATCGCCTGTAAGCGGTCCCTGATCGGCTGGATTCGAGTTGTAATTTCTTCATCGGACAGGACTCCTTTTGAAGCCAATTTGACGAGATTGTCCCTTTGTTGGATGGTTTTATTTTCCTTGTCTTTCAAGTCCGATAGTTCTTTTCTCAATTTCTCGATTTTGGAAAGGTCGGGGGTTGCCTTTCTAATGGCCTGTTCAATCCTTTCTTGATCTCCGAACATTTGAAGGATTTGGATTAGTACGGTTTTTCCCAATGGTTCAGAAGGGACCCAATTTTTAACAGTGCATTCGTGTTTCCGGTGCCTGGGATGACGAAAATATTGTTTTCCGTTTTTGTTGGTCTGGGCCATTAATGCGTATCCGCAATGCTTGCAAAAGATCATCCTGTTCAGCAGATACTTATGTTTAATGACGCCTGCCTGATAGGTTTTGTTTGCGGCCGCCTGTTTTTTGATAGCCTGGATGGTTTCTTCATCCAGTAACGGCGGGATCATGATAACGACGGTTTCATCCACATTGACAGCCTTGTTTCGGAAACGACATTCCCATTGATCCCCGGATCTGTGATTCATTATTTTCCATAAATTGGTGAAGTTCATTTCCAGTACCTGGGCAATCTTGACGATGGATTCCCCGGAAAGATATTGTTCTGCCGCCCATTGGATCTTTTTGTGTTTCTCTGGATCAATTCCCCATTCCTTTTTTTTCTTATCAAAGGTCCGGGCAAAGGGAAGTTTCCCACTTGTTGGGATATTCCTTTTCGCACGATTGATCCGATTTGTTATGGATTTCAGACTTTGGGTCCGTGCCTGGAATTCCCCGATTTCTGCCGACATCCCCAAAATGAAAGTATGCTCTGGATTGAAAAGATCATATTCCATTGTTCCGACAAAGAAGCGGGTGCCGTTGTTCCGCAGGATGTTCAGACCTTCCTTGGATTTCAGGTTATCCCTGCTCCATCGGCTCGCGTCACAAACAATTACCGCGTCAAATTTGCCATTGGAAGAATCAGCAAGCAATCGGTCCAGCTTTGCCCGTTCCTGTTCCGGCGTGGCATGTTCCTGGCCTGAATACACCCAACAGTTATCCGGTATGATCCCTTTCAGGGATTTGACATACTGCTGAATCTGGTCGGTTTGGGTCCTTAGAGATTCCCCTTTTGCGGCTTGTCCCTCTGTGGAAACCCTGATTAACGGTGCGAATCGTAAGCTCATGACAATGACCCTCCTATTTCCAATGATTCTGAAAAATCAATATCCAATAATTTTTCAATTTCTTTCCAACTTTTACCATCGGTCCTCAATTTTTTAACTTTACCAAAAAGCATGAAATATTCATCCATCGGCATTAAAGGCATCGGTCATCCCCCTTTCCGTTTATACGGTTTTGCTATTTGCTGGACTCGAAATAAGCTCCATGGCTTTCCATCCATTGTTGTTAATCCCTCTTGGTTGAAAATGTCCGCAATTTGCTGCCATGTCCGGCGCTTCCCTGCTTTCGGCTTTCTGCGTAATGCTCCGATCCTTCGAATAAGGGCTTTCCCTTCCTCGGATTCCCGATATCCTTTGCGGCCTTCACATTTGCCGTGTTTGATTCTTTCCCGTTCCCTGGAAGCTTTCAGTTTGGCGACAAGCATCGTTTTATCATATTGGGCAACCGCTCCCATGACTTGCCGAATTAAATTTCTGGTTGGATCATCCCCGCAAAGATCCGGGCCTTCCATGCTGGAAATGATATTGAATCCGCGTTTCCTGAAATCTGCGACAATGGCCTCTTGCACCATTAAATCACGGGCCAGCCTATCAAGCTTTTCAATAATGACTGTCTTGATCCCATGGCCATTCTGTTCAAGGGACACCATCAAACAGGCAAGGGCTGGTCTATTCTCTTTTGTCCCTGATACGCCCTTTTCCTTGAATACTTCTTGAATCTGTAAATTGTTGGCTTTGGCATAGTCCCTTATCGCCTTTTCCTGTCTGGGAAATCCATCCCCTTTGACTTGAGAAACGCCACTAACTCTTAAATATCCAAACGCTTTTTCCATAATTTCCTCATTCACTGTTTCGTTATTTATATAATAATATCATAAGGAAATCAAGATATATTTTATGTTAATTTAAAAATAAACATAAAAAGATTTTATTTCAAATACGCGATACCAGATTTCTTTCGACTGATAATCGCTGCGGATATTGTTCGGGGGCCGTCGATCTGCGTGGGTTCTATCGGCTTCGGGATCTGGGCCATGGGTTTTTTTGTCCGAACCATCTTTGATTCTGATAATGGTTCCGGCTCTGGTTCTGGGTCTGTTGATAATGGTGTTTCATCCATATCAGGCGTTGATTTCAACGGGCGAGGATCAACGGTAAGGTCCTGGGGTATACCTGGGTATGGGTCTGGATCTTCATGGTAAGCATACTCCTCTGTCCCTGGGGAAATGCTTTGATCATTCCCGTTCTGGATTTTGTCAGTCAGACGGATTAGCTCTGCAAATTCAGCCGAGGATAGCATGTCGGCCGCCCGATCGAAAATGGATGTTTCTTCATCATCCGCTCCAACTACGACAGAAAAAGTCGTCTTGGTATTTTCAAGCTCGGCTGCCCGTGCCTGGTGTAAGTGCGCGGCAATTCGGGCCATCAACTCCAAAGCTCCCCGTGATTCGGATAAAGCTTTCAGCGCGATGGTATCTTTTTCCTTTTCAAAGTTCCGTGTGAAAATCAATTCCGCTTTGGAAAGGATGTCCTCTATCCGGGCAAGGAGATTATTGGACTCATCCAGTTCCTTCATTTCGTATGCTGTTGCGAGTTGTCTGGACAGGTGGTGCTGACTGTGATAGTCCACGCTTCCATATGGCACATCGTATTTTCTGGATATTCCTGATTTTGATTTTCCTTGGATTAATTCCTGGTTAATTTCTATCTTATTGGAATGTTGGCACACTTTGCACACTTGGCCCATGTCATTTCTCCTTTTATGGTATTCTCGGGTTTTTCCCGTTATTTTCGTTGTTTTTCGGCTTTGTGCGGGTTTCCATCTATATTACTAATATGTTTCGTGATTAACTATATAAATTTATTGATAAAAACTGTAAAATTTAAGTTTCGTTGTCGGACAAAAAATGACCTCATTTTCCCTTGCACTCCTATTTTCCCCTTTTTCCCTTGCTTTCCCATCTTTATCCTATCCCTTTGCTTATCCCTTGTTTAGGGTAGGTAACTACACTATTCAAACTATTCAAATCCCTATTCCTTTGCTCCTTATCCTTACCCTTTCCTATCCTATTTCATACTAACTAATATGTTTTTTATGGAAAACATTGTAATCATTGATAAAAATCATCAAAATTCTTGTTTTATGGGACATCTGAATCCTGTGTGCTTCCGATATTCCCTTTTCATTGTTTGTTGAAGCTGATCCCGGTATTTTGCCTGAACAATAAAGCTATCATGTATTGCCAGAATCGGGATGCTTTGTTTCGTAAAGTGGTTGACAATAGCCAATGCAATAGCAGCGTCCTGGTTCATAATCCGTAAGCCGTTGTCCTTTCCATTGCAGAAATAATGGGCAATCGGTTTATGAACTTCCCTGAATGTATCAATAATCTGAGATGCCTCTGTAATACCGATCTTCTCTAATCTTTTCCTTAATACTGGGTCATTCTTCAATTCAAGATTGATTACGCCCACGGGTTGTTGTTCCGGGGTCATCCACCATTTCACTTCTACATGTTTGCCTGTTTTATAATGATCATACTCATATTCAATCCAGGTCCCGCCTGCATTTATTAAAGACAAAAGGGCTTTTTTTAACAAGTCTCGGCATTGTGGGTCATTAATGACAATACTGTATGGATCTCCAAAGAATTGAATTCCTTCTTTCGCGTACAGCAAATGGGGATGCAGCCCACTGAAATCCAGCTCTGTGGTCTGTTCGCCGTTGATGGTGAATTCCTGGCGATCTTCGCCTGAGAAGCCTTGATAATGATGGCGAGAGCCACAGGTGTGCAGTCTTCCATAAAGGTTGAAATCCCGGTTGAAAATAGCCACAAGGAAAGCGTTTAATTTATATCTCCGGTATCGAATATCGGCGGATTGATTGACCTGATTTGCTTTTTGTAAAATGGATTTAATCCGGAGGGTTTTAGGGGTGTCCGTGTATTCCTTCAATTTTCCATTTTCATCCTTTAGCTCTACAAGTTGAACGGGATCATAAATAACGCCATTTGGAAGTTCCCGGAAATAGGAAAGCAATTTTGCAGTTGCCCATATTCTTGTCATTCTTGACTCTTCTCGTTTTTCTTCGTTGTGGAATCCTTTTTTCATGTCAATCCATCCTTGCTGATAAAGTCCGTTCATAAGTTTGATTGTGGATTGCCCTGCCCGCCTATACATCGTTTTAGTCCATTCATTCGGGCTCCTACTAAGGAAAACCGGCCTTTTTCTTCCACATTCCAAAAGGTTCGCGATGAGGATTTCAAATGCACAGCGGTTTTCCTTCCGGGCTGACAAATTGCAAGATTCAAAAATTGGAAGAAGCCACTTTTGATTTTCATCATTAATTTTAAAAGCATGATCGAAAGGAACAGCCGTGTTAAGCCATTCCCCCGTTTTCCGATATTCCTGAAATTCCATTTTTGCATTTGCTATGACCCCGGATTTGATATTTCGTTTCATCGTCCGTCCCCATCCGTCCTTTTATTTTTGTGAATTTGCCGGGGAAAGTGGAGGACGGATCACTTTTCAATACGGGGATCAACCGAATCTATCCCCGGCAAGGTTTCTCATTTATTATACACCTACCTGTTTTGCTGGCTTATTAAGATCCCACTTTTCCCCGAATTCCCCGACAAGCTCGTCAAAAATTGCTTCCCGCAAATCTCCATATAGATCCAAATTATTTGCTACCCATTGCAAATAATCCTTGGGAATATCTTCGATTTCTACGCCTTGAAATTTACCGAATAACATTTGCATTTTTATCCTCCAATTCCGGCCATTTGTACCCGTTTTTCTTCAAACCCATACCCTATTATGGTTTAACCCACTGCCATCTCTGAAATAGGCGCTATATGACCGTTTTCCGTGGTAGAATTTAATTCTAAACTACGGTCTACCACGCTTTTTCTAAATGGATATAAAGGGCAGGTGAAAACTTGGCATTTTATGACTTCAAAAGATTGATCCCCACTACAAAAAAAACAATATTTCCGGATTGCCTTTGTTCGCGCTTTGGCATTTTGTTTTCCCGTTCCCATTCGATATGGATACAGTTCACAATCCACCAAAGCACACTGGGCGACCTCTGCCGTGTTCCAAGCGGAGCAATTTAAACAGCGTTCCCTGATTGCCTTCCGTCGATTCAGGTTGACAATTTTAAATCCGTGTTTTGCTCTGATTTTGAATAACATTTCAAAACTCCTTTTATATGGTGGTGTGCCTGGCGAGCGCGTAAACCAATACAACGGGGTCAAGGAGTTCCCCCAAAAAAACCACGCCCGCCCGGCACTTGGCAGACAAGCCAATGGTGGGAACAAGTTTGAAAAACCTTGCCCGGTGCCTTGTTCCCACCAGTGGCCTCCCGATGTGGGTGCCTAAATTTCCACATCGGGAAACCTGGGGCGTCTTCGGCCACCCCATTTTTGCCATCACCGACATTTCAGCTTCGGGCGCGAAACCATTCGGCTCTGACAAAATAGTTTTCATCACGCCTCTTTCTTTTTGGGATTCTCACCCATTTTGCAAACGATGTTTTCAAGGGTCGCATGGATTTTTTTGAAAATGTTTTCCCGTGGAGCATTTCGACGCACAATTTCAGGCCTAAACTTTCGGGGTTTCGGGATCTGTCGCGCCTGTTCCGCTTTTTCGAATTCTTTCCGTGAAGCTTCCCTTTTGGCGATCGCTTCTTCATCTTTGGTTGACGATTTACGCCCGCCAAGAGGCCGAAAAGCCGCCAAGAGCTTTCCAGCATTATCGAATTGGTGTGCTTCGTTCTGGGAAATTCCCAATTCCTTCAATTTTGCATTTTTGACTGAAAGTGCCATTTTATGCCGCCTCCTGTTTCTTGTTCGGGGGTTCCGGCCACGGTGCTTTTGGTGCGTTCTTGATTTCTGCATCGGGATCCGAAAGCCTTATTTCCCTGGATTTTTTAACGTGTGCGTTCAACAGCTTTGCATTCGCCCGCCCCCACGGTTTGACAATTTCATCGTAATAATCGCAGGTTTTCATTCCATCGTATTTAGACCGTGGATCGTCAATCCTCAAAACCCCTTTGGAATCCGCTTCAACATTTTGCCCGTCCACATGCGCTAAAATTCCGTGGCGCAATTTGCCCATTCCCCGAGGTCCGCCCTTCAGAACTTTGCTGTCGTCAATTTTTTCATCCCGATCCGTGAAGTTTTTCAGCAACCGTTCAAGGGTTTCGATTTCTGATTTCACAATATCGTGTCGAGCTTCAGCACGGAACATCTTGTCCAGCATTTCATTTGACATGGCTTCCGGTGCCCGCATGCCCATATTGATTTGAGTCTGCTTATGATGTTCAAATTGAGATTTGATTTCCTCAATATCCTGTTCCGCACTTTTTAAATCCGAGATTTGAAGCTGCCCGGTTTCACCCTTCTGAAACCAACCAATTTCCATTTTTTTTGGATCGCCCTGGAAACCGACCCTTTCCAGTATGTGGGATCTCAGGGCGTTTTTGTCGCTGAGATTCAAGGAATGCACATTTGGGATACTTCCCTTTGAATTCAAGACCGGTGATGCCGTCTTGTATGCGTCAAAAGCTTGGTCATAAGTCCTATGTGTACCGATTTTGTATCGTCGTGGTGCTGCCATAATTTTTCCTCCTTTTTATCGATTGAAAATGGCCGGAAGCATGGGTTCAACTTCATCCGCGCCGCCGGTTGGTTTTTGGTTTTTGGTTTCGAGTTCCGGAGCGTAACTTCGGTCAAAGCCTGGGGGGAGCATGGGCTCAACGCCAGGTCCATACCATTTCCTTGATTGTGACTTTTTTTCCTCTTTGACGCCGGGCGGTAACAGGGGTTTAACTTCGTTGGTTTTCATTTTGTGATCTCCTTGTATTAAGTTTTGAAAGTGTTTTTGTGCGGCTTCGCGGACAATTTCCTCAAAAGCTTTTGATTGGGAATTGTTTCTAATTCCACATCCATCTTTTTCAAAATTACAGGCTCCTTCTTCGTTCGGTAAAATTGCCAAATGATCGGGCTGCATTGAAAGAGCACAAGCAAGGTAAGATTCGCCCTTCCATTCACCCGATTCATAGATTTCATCGGAAAAAATTCCCATTGAAACTTCTCGAATTCCCTGAATTTCAGCCGCCTGGGGATGGTTTGCGGGAACTTCAATTGTGGCCTTGATGGCTTTTTTGATCGAATCATAAAAGGGTTTTGTAACAATGCCGATGATTGTGTTTTTTGTTTCGGAATTGTGGTTGATTGATACAGGAAGTCCGTCCGCGAGTGGGTGATTTATGCAGACCGGCACGTTTTCCCATAAATGGGCGCTTTGCTCTAAAATATGTGGTGCCCAATATATGGCCCCCATACTGCCCTCGTGAACTCCTTGCGTAACGATTGTCACAGGCGCTGTCAGTTTCCCATTTTCGATTTTCCACGGGGTGACGACATAGGCCACTAAAAAAGATTGATGTTTATGCTTCATTTCCTTTTCCTCCTTTCCTATCTCTAAGCTCTATGGTTCCATTCGGGAAAATTTCCTCTTTCGGAACTGAAAACGCCGCAGCTATAAGTTTTTGAGTTCTGGGACTCGCCCGGTTTCGTTTGGCGGCATTGCTCACTGTCGGTTGTGAAAGCCCCGCCTTTTCGGCAAGGTCAAAACCAGTCCAATCATGCATCCATAAATAAAATCTGATTCTGTTTTTTTCATCCATGTTGATCTCCTGTGTTCGTTGTTCCATAAAAAAACCCGGACAGAACGCTGAACCTTTTAAAGTCCATTTTTTGCGTTGTGTCCGGGCTGATTACCGGCAGCTCCTATGTTTGCCATTTTTGGCTGGTTGGAGCTTCTGACTCCCTGTTCGGTTCCTGGTTGAAACCCGGCTGGAGTAAGCCTTTAAATTTGACTCTGCTTTAACTTAATAAATAATTATAGGAATGTCAACAACTATTTTTATTAAAAATGGGTCTAGATCTCCTTATTTTGTCAATCTTCGGCTTAAACGCTTAATATTATTGGATAAAAAAAGATGAAAAGTTAATTTATATTCTGCTATTTCGGATACTTATGTGGTTTTGCATCATTATACGTCACCGCCCCTGCTTTGTGGGGAATTCTGAAGAATATTTGTGGCAGCATGTGATTTGTGCTATGAGGAATCATTAAAAACAAAGGGGAGATTGCGACGGAGGATAAACCATGAAGCTACAGGAATCAAAATCCTTGTCAACCATTTACAACCGCGAAGAGGCTTTCTCGTCAGATCTCGCAAATCACCTTGTCGCCCTTGGGGTTGGATCGTTTGAGGATGCAGAAACGGAGTCAAATGTAGGAACCCGAAAAGCTGACATCGTTGCCGTGGGTGATGATGGCGTTCTCGTTATTGAGAATCAATTTGGCCGGGCGGATTGGGACCATTGGGGACGGCTGGAAGCGTATGCGCGACTGAAGGAAGCCAATGTCGCGGTGCTCGTTGCGGAGAGTTTTGAGGAACTCATGATAGTGACTTGCAATCTCCGCAATGAGGATAGCAAGACGGATTGGTATCTAATCCAAGCTCAGGTGAACTCCCATGAGGAGCTTTTTTTTAACCATGTCGCTCGTCCTGCAATTGATATCCAAACGGAAAGGACTGGTGTGGAATACAGCGAATTTTGGGAGCCAATCCGTAGGAGTGGATTATTTGCCGGAAAACCGGTTCCTGTGCGAGATGAAGGTTGGATCGGAAAGGGGATCAAAGGCATCAGTCTTCTTCTTCAATTCCACAATCATGCATGCTCCGTTCTGCTTTCATTCCAAGGTGAGGATAGGTTAGATCGTAGAACCAAGGTTTTAGAACTGTTCCCGGAAACAGAATGGAAATATGAGTTGCGTGAGTCCCCGAAGTTTGCAAGCATTATTTTCCCTGTATTGGACAAGGGAAAAAAGGACCGCGATCATTGGCCAGATATCCGAGAGAAGCTTACAACGATAGGTGAAGCTGTATATTCTAAAATCAAAGAATCAGACATATAAATCGCAGAAATAATCAACCCGCATCCAGAATGAGTCGGAGCGGGTTGTTTTTGTTTGGGATTAATGATACTTAAATTTGTCCATCAATTGATAATAGGGTGTATTTAGCGGTTTGGTTTAGTGAACGCCATGCACATCACCGCTTCCGTGTTTATCAACGACGATGAATCGGGCCTGCATCATGATTATGAGATCTGGCTGGAAAAACTGGCGCCCCACGAGCCGGTTTCGGGCTACCGCCACAATGTGGGTGAAGACAACGCCGATGCCCACATGAAACGCCAGATCATGGGGCGGGAAGTGGTGGTGGCGGTCACCGGTGGGGCCCTTGATTTTGGTACCTGGGAACGGATTTTTTATGGTGAATTCGATGGAAGGCGTAGAAAGCGCGTTCTGGTTAAGATCATCGGAGAGTGAAAACCGTAGGGGTTACGGGATTTGCCGAGCTCTCCCTCTGTTTGTTTAACGCGATCCTTTCGCTCGGTCAATTTACACTCAAAAAACCCCAGGAATTAACCAAGGACTTCCACCAGTTCGGCAACCACCTGAATGCTGCCTTCATCTTCACAAGTTAGCTCAATGGGCTGGAAGTCACGATTGTCCGGTTTGAGGACAATTTTCACATGTCGCCATGTACCCTCTTCCGAAGTGACCTTCCGGCTTTCATACCGTTTCACGGTATAACTTTCGCCGGTTTCCGGGTCTGTTTCATCCAGCATCTGAACAACAACCGTTAAGCCCTGGCGGGTGCCCGTAACCGGAGTCGAAAAGAGACAATAGGCGCCATCCGGTATTCTCGGTTCCATGGATTTGCCCACTACCTGAGCGACGAACATGCCGGGGCGCAATTTTCGGCGGGTATCCACCTCAACCCAACCCCATTCCAAGTCCGAATCGATGCCGCTCGAAGGATCACCGAAATAGCCGGCGGCAGCCTTAAGTGGCACCAGAGGAACGCAATCCACATAGCATTTTTCCGGCGTGGGACGAACCAGACGAAGAACGGCGCGTTCGGTCGGTATCTTTTCCTCTTCAGACTGTTGGAACCAGGAAGAATCCTTTCGGAGCTTTTCACGCAGCAGGTCTTCACGCAGGTAGCCAGCCAGTCTGCGGAAGTGCCGCGTCATGGCCCCTTCGTCATCCAGATCGCTCACGGCAATCTCGATCACGTCGTATTCATTGTTGCGCAGCCAGGTGCGGATGCGCTGATCCTGCTCCGCTGTTTCAGGATTTCCGTGAAGGTGGGCGCTTAACCCGTCCAGGTAAATGCAGACCCCTTCGTCCTCGGCATGGTGATCAGCGCGGTAGATGACATCCGGCGTTGTGGTACCGATGGCCCTTTCCAGCTGAATCCGCTCACCTCGAACTCCTTCCTCAAATCCGGCCGACAGCAGCAGCTGCCCGATCCGGTGCCGGTGGAAACCAGGGTTGTGCGTCCCGCATGGATGGCACGTATGGCCTCTTCCTGGTGGCCGTAAACATGGGTGATGGCCCTGGGAATGCGCCTGCGCATGAGCGGGTGGAAGATGTTTTCGGTGATAAGATCTTCCACGGAAATGCCCTGTCGAAAGGGGCGGGACAAACTGATGTAAGGCCCTTTTTTTTAATAAAGGCGACTGCCGTGTCTGATCCAGGGACAGCAATTGCCGCATCTGGGCATGAAGGGTTTCATCGGCAAAGGGGTAGGCCGTGAGTTGCTATCTGATAAAACTTTGGACAACCTTTTCAGTAAATACAATAGGATTTAACGCCATAAGGGAACTGGAAGGAAATAATATACGCATATCGTGCAGAACTTTTGTTCCCCTGTTTTTATAAGATCAGGCAAGGCGTGATGGCAGGTGCATAGTGAGCTATGTGCCTGTTATCACAAAGTAGAAAACGGACAAAAGGGCAAGCAGGATGCGTAGATTATTTTTTGGAAGTTCCCTAAGCCCATCCTTGCTGAAAGATCGGTTTTTGGAAAAAGCAAAGTGCTTCTTTACTTGTTGATAAGTTTTGTCATATCTTTGAGAAAGCCTTCTGTTTGCCGCAAAAATTCCTCCACCTGGTCCGGTTCAAATATGACCATTGGCGTATAATCCCCCCTCTGGCGGCTTTCAAATACATCATCAAAAAATTTTCCCCAGTGCGTTTCAACAATTCCATTTTTCACCAGATCACGATGCAATGCGCTCCTGAGGCCTTTATGTTTCTTGAATACGCGGCCCCATCCCTAAAAAGTGCTGTAAGCGCATAGAAGGCGGCATAGTAGAGTCTGTTCATGGCAAAGGATAGACGTCCGCTTTCATACTCACTCCTGGCGGATTGCAGGGACTCATGGGCTTTTTCAAGCCAGTAAGCGACCAAAGCTTCCTTTTGATCGCGACTTTTCGACTGTTCGCTTGTCATGGGGCGGGAACTCCTTCCTTCATGATCTCATCATAGATGGGGAAAGTGGAAAAGAGCCCTTTGCTAAAATTGGCTTCAGGTGTATCCAGAATACTGAATATTACGTCGTGTTTCATACCCACATCAAAAAGTGCATGGATAATGGCCTGCCTCTCCCGCCAGTGAATGGAATGTTTCGTAACAAGAAAGAGGTCGATGTCCGATGCCGCATCGCTGTCTCCTCGCGCCTTTGAACCGAACAGGATAATTTCATTGATTGGAAATTTTTCTTTAAGCATTTTTGCGGCCTCCCGAATGGCCTTCCGTTCGTTGCTTAGAAGTTTCAGATCATCTAGGTTTTTCATAGCGCTCGCCTCCTGCGTTTCGTTGTGGAACTTCTTTTCCGGGATTAACGCCCAAGCATCATCAATTATCGGGTATAATCCTCCTTTTGGCAACCAAGACAAATCAATAGCCCCAAAATTCGCCGGTTTTTATCCTGTTGTCAATCATTTCCGGTTCGCCGGCCCCCTGATCAAAAAAACCATCTTCGATGTGTTGCACCGCTTAATCAAAAAGCCCCATCTGGGTCATTTTCCCTTTTGCTGAATAGGGGGACTGTGTCTCGGCGGCCCGTTCCGGCCTAATAAATATTGTGGCTCTGTTGGTTCAAGCAGGTTTTTATGAGGTTCGAGTTCCCAGAGGAGCTGCTCTTCAATGGGATATTGGTCATCTTTATATTCCAGATGAACCAGGTGCAGACGTTCGGTATCTCCGTCAAACGGCTCGACGGCCGATACGATGCCGCGCCTGTTTCGCACGGTGGCAAACATGCCGGTGCGGGGGATTGAAGTTGTTTCAACCTTCCAGGTCACGTGATGATCCTGTGAATAATCAGGACATTTGATTGTTTCGTCGCTTTATTCCCACAAAAGCGCCCTTTGCATTTCACAAAATGCAAAACCCCGCTCTCCATCTTTTCGGGAGTAACGGGGTCATTTGCGCCATATAAACCATTCTTAATCCTCTTTTTTTCATTATCTGTTTTGACGAAAAGGCCCGCATATCCTAATGCATGGTATGCTCAGGGTCAAGAAACATTGTTCCCTGGCAAAATTCTTCAAGTTTTCGTCAGTGTACTATATTTTGCCATTGATTTTTTTCCCATATTTTGTTCCTTTGTTATCGATTTGTTGAAAGTAATTGGATTTTTGAAACCAGGGAACAGGTCAATGGTAATAATGGCTGAAAACGATGCATGGATTAAACGGGTAACACCGGAACTGGCACCACCGAGTCTCGGCGATAATACGGCGGATGTGGATCGTCTGGTCAAGGGGTTGCGCCACTGTCTCGACGGGGTTGATGTGCGGGTGGATTTTTCTCTGGTGAAACGGTTGTCACGGGAGCTCAGGGCCCATGACTATTGTGTGGAAGGGGCGGTTTATCGGGATGGAGACTGCTGGCGGCTGATCGATGTCTTTGATGGAAGAGAGCCAAAGGGGGTTTATGGTCTTTCCCTGGATCTGGGAAGTTCCACCCTGGTGCTGCGATTGGTGGACTTGAGCAGCGGGGAGACCCTGGATGAGATTTCTTTTAACAACCCCCAGATCGAGATCGGGGCGGATATCCTGACCCGGATTCATTTCGCGGGGCAGGACGGGGGACTTTCAAAACTTCAGACACTGGTGCTGGATGAACTCAACCGTCAAATCGGAAACCTGGCGGAAGAAAACGGTGTGGCACGAAGATCCATTGTGGGCATGACGGTGGCCGGCAATACCACCATGACCCATCTGTTTCTGGGGTTGGACACCCACTGGATTTGCCGTGAACCCTATATCCCGGTGGTGAATCGCCCGGACCTCGTAAACGCCCGGGAACTGGGTCTGGAGATCAATCCGGAAGCGCCGGTATTGGTATTTCCCAATGTGGGCAGTTATTTCGGCGGTGACTTGATCGCGGGCATTCTGGCATCGAAGATGACGGAACATGAGGGCGTTTCGTTCCTGGTGGATGTGGGCACCAATGCGGAGGTGGTGATCGGGAATCGGGACTGGCTCATGGCCTGCGCCGGTGCCGCCGGGCCGGCCCTTGAGAGCGGGGTTGCCGATATGGGGATGATGGCGGCGCCTGGCGTCATCGACAGCGTGGTAATAAATCCCCATACGGTTGCATTCACCATCGGGACGATTCCGGAGCGCGGTGGAACGCCCGCCACCGAAAACCGAGGCCCTATGGGCATCTGCGGTTCCGGGTTGATCGATCTGGTGAGCCAGCTTTTCCTGGCGGGCATGATTGATTTGATGGGGAAATTCGTGCCGGACCGCTGCGGGGAGCGACTTACGGAAACGGATGGCATCGGGCATCTGATGGTGGTGCCGGCGGAAGCTTCCGGGACCGGTGAACCGTTAACCCTCAGTCAGATCGATATTGACGGCCTGATTCGGTCCAAAGCCGCCATGTATACCATTTTGACCACCATTGCCAAGACCGTGAATATTCCATTTGAGGATATTGGACGGTTTTTCGTGGCCGGCACCTTCGGGAGCTATATCAATCCCAGGTCCGCCATCAACATCGGAATGATTCCCGATCTGCCCCTGGAGACCTACGTGTCCCTGGGCAATACATCCCTTGCGGGAGCGACCATGGCCCTTCTGGGAGTGGATGCACAAAAATCACTCTTTCACATTCGGGATCAAATTACCTATCTGGAACTGAACGTCAACCAGGAGTTTATGAACCTTTTCAGTGCGGCGAAATTTTTGCCTCACACGGATCGGTCCTTGTTTCCCTCTGTGAAGAGATGGGGTGGGGATAATACCGTTCCGGCAGGGGAAAAAATCGGCGTATGAGTCAACAAAATTCCAAAGGGTATTCCCCTCTGGCCGCCCGCATGCGGCCCCGGAGCCTGGATGAATTCGTGGGCCAGGGGCACATTGCGGCCCCGGGTCGCCTGCTGCGCCGGGCCATTTCAGCGGATCAGCTCTCTTCCATCATCTTTCACGGCCCTCCCGGAACCGGGAAAACCACCCTGGCCATGGTCATTGCCAACACCACCCGAAGCCGTTTTGTCTCCTTGAACGCTGTTTTGACCGGCGTCAAAGATCTTCGCGAGGCCATTTCAAGTGCGCGAAGGCACCGGGATGAAAATGAGCGTCGCACGATCCTTTTTGTGGATGAAATTCACCGGTGGAACAAGTCCCAGCAGGATGCCCTGTTGCCGTGGGTTGAAAACGGTACGGTGATTCTTGTGGGCGCCACTACTGAAAATCCCTATTTCTCCGTTAATTCACCCCTTGTGAGCCGCAGTCGCGTTTTTCGCCTTGAACCGCTTGGGAAAGAGGATCTGCGTGCCGTTGCTCTTCGGGCGTTGGCTGACACTGAGAGGGGATATGGGGCGATTAGGGTGCAGGTTCAGCCCGATGCGCTGGAGCATCTGGTGAATGTGGCCAACGGCGATGCCCGGAGTGTGCTGAATGCGCTGGAGCTGGCTGTTGAGACCACTCCCCCCGATGATGAGGGAACGGTTGTGGTCGACATGGTGGTGGCCGAGGAGAGCATTCAGCGGCGGGCGGTGCTGTATGATCGGGACGGCGATGCCCATTACGATACCATCAGCGCTTTTATTAAATCGTTGCGGGGTTCCGACCCCGATGCGGCCTTGTATTGGCTGGCAAAAATGTTGAAAGCAGGGGAAGATCCTCGGTTTATTCTTCGCAGGTTATTGATCCTGGCTGGGGAGGATGTTGGATTGGCGGATCCTGAAGCCATTTCAGTGGTCACGGCATGTGCGGATGCCTTTGACCGGGTTGGACTGCCGGAAGGCCGGTTTCATCTGGCGGAAGCGGCCCTCTACCTGGCGACGGCTCCCAAAAGTAATTCTGCACTGGCATTTTTCGATGCGCTTCACACGGTGGAAAAAGAAGGGAAGACAGATGTCCCTGTCCACCTGAAAGACGCGAGCCGGGACAAAAAGGGATTGGGTCATGGCGAGGGGTATCTCTATCCCCATGCCTATCGGGACCACTGGACCGCCCAGCAATATCTTCCGGATACGCTTCAGGGAAAGGTGTTCTACCATCCGTCGGGTCAGGGTCACGAAAAAAGCATTTCTCTTACGGTCAATCAACGCCGGGAAGCCCAGCTGGCTGCCATGGTTGAAGGCGCGATTGTGGCGCCCCCGGAAGTGCTCACCTTCTCGCCCGGGGACCGGGCCCGGGACCGATGGCTTCAGCGGGCCATAAACCAGGGCGGCCTGCAACTGGCAGGGGTTCGTGATCGGATACTGGCGGCAGCGGAAATAGACCGTCATTCAAATGTACTGGATCTTAATGCCGGAACCGGCCTGTTGACATGGGAGGCTGTTCGACGGTCGCCGGAAGGGAGCGTATGGGCACTGGTTGCGGATGAAGGCGCTGCTTCTGGATTGCGCGTACAGGCTTCAAACCTGAAAGAAATGGATCGTCCCGTGATAATGGCGGGTCTTTTGGAAAGAATCCGGAAGCTGGTTTCAGCGAAAGGGCAGGGCGAAGTTCATTTTGATGCGGTGGTGGGGCGTAACGCGCTTCTGCCCGTTTATGACAAAGGGGCGGCTGTGAAAGCCGTGACGCAAGTGCTGGCGCCCGAGGGGACGATCTCTTTTGTTGAAGGGGTTCCGCGCCGCGGTCAGCGGATCTATGATCTGGTGGACCGGGAGGGACTGGATAAAAAACTCGTGGAAAAATGGATTGCGGCTGAGGAAGCCATCTACGATGATACGGATGACCCCATGGTGAACTGGACCCAGGATGACCTCGCCCATGCCTTTGATCAGGCCGGGCTCCTCATCAAACATTTCCACTCGGAACAAACAGCCATTGAAATGCTCGTGACGGAGGCGATTCTGTCCCGCTGGTTTCCGGAAACAGACGGAGATTCAAGAATATCGGCCCGGCCCAGTTACCGGGAACGACTGGCCGCTTTCCTTTCCCCGAAAGAGGTCGATCAAATCCGGCTGTACATCACCCAAAAACTGGTCGGCAAACAGATTCGATGGGTGTCTGAATCCATCCACCTGACGGCCTGTTCAACACCAGCTTTAAACTAAACAGCAGGTTCAAACGAAACAAAATGACGCAACACAACCTCAGCAACCAGAATATTCCCTTTTCCGCCGCCTTGTTTACCGGTTTTCTGTGTACGCTGTTTGGTGCCAATGCCGTGGCGATCAAGTACAGCCTTTCAGGAATTGGTACATTTACGGCCGCCGGACTCCGTTTCAGCATCGCTGCGGCGGCCATCTACTTCTGGGCCAGATTTACCGGGAGACCTTTTGCCCTGCGGAAGGGGCAGACCTTTCAGATTCTGATTATTTCCATTGTCTTTACCCTGCAACTGGGACTGTTGTATCTGGGCCTTGAAAAAACAAGTGCTTCCAGGGGTACGCTGATGGTGAACCTTCAGCCCTTTTTTCTCCTGCTCCTGGCCCATTGGTTTATTCCGGGTGATCGGATGACAAAAAAGAAGATCCTGGGGCTGATTATGGGAGCGGTGGGGATGGTCCTGGTTTTTTCAGGAAAAAAAGGGGTCACCGCGGACGTTCAGATCGGTGATTTAATGATCCTGATAACGGCCTTTCTCTGGGCTGTCAACACGGCCTATACCAAAAGGATCATCCATCTGTTTTCACCCTTTCAGATGGTGTTTTACCCCATGCTGTTTTGCATCCCCTTCTTTCTGTTGGCGGGATTTTTATGGGATGTGCGCATGATCGCCAATCTGGATGGGAAAGTGCTTTCCGCGCTTCTTTATCAGAGCCTTGTGACCGCCTCCTTCGGATTTGTGGCCTGGAACACCATGCTGTTGAAATACGGCGCGGTGGCACTGCATTCTTTCATCTTTATCATGCCCATCGCAGGCGTCCTGCTGGGCGGACTGATTCTCGGGGAACCCATTACCTGGGAACTTTTGTTGGCCCTGGCATTGATTGTAACAGGAATTGTCACCGTGAATTTCAGGAGCAGAAGATATTCTCAGATTTTTCCCACAAGAGGCATCTGAGAGTCCAAATGAATCAGAACACAAGAAAAAACCTATCCTTAGCCTTAACCGGCGGCCTGTTGTTGGGTATCCCCTGGATGATTCCCTCCTTTTTCTTCCTGATTTTTCTGGCCTGGGTTCCCCTCTTTCAACTGGAAAAGGAGATTCACGACCACCGGAACCGTTATGCCCTGTTTAATTACGCTTTTGCCGGTTTCCTTCTGTGGAACATCCTGGGGTCCTGGTGGATTACACAGGTGCAATGGCTGGGAGGCACACTCATTATCCTGGCCAACGCCCTTTTGCAGGCCCTGATATTCTGGTCGGCAAGCCGGGTTCGAACCATTCTCAAAATTCCATTTTTCTTTCCATTTCTGCTCATCTGGCTGGGGTACGAATATTTTCATAACATCTGGGACCTGGCCTGGCCCTGGTTTAACCTGGGGAACGCTCTGGTCACAGCACCGAAGCTGATCCAATGGGTTGAGTTTACGGGTGTTCGGGGGGGGAGTCTTTGGATTATTCTGACCGATTTTGCCATCTTCAAGGCCTATGGGGTCTATCAGAAAAAGGGAGTGGGTGCAACCATCCCTGTTGGGGCCGTAACCCTTCTTTTACTACTGCTCCCCGCCTATTTGTCGTATCAAATCTTCCATAATATTCAACCGGGAGAGGAAACCGTCAAAATAGCCCTGATTCAGCCCAATCTGGATCCATACACGGAGAAATTCCTACCCAAAAAACAGGCGCGGCACGTAGAAGAATTTTTCAGGACGGCGGAGACCATAATCGATAATAAAACCCAATACCTGTTCGGCCCTGAAACCCTTATTGTGCAACAGATTGACGAGGAAGATCCCTCCGAGTCGCCCTATTACCGTCAATTATTGGATTTCCGGCAAAAACACCCGCGGCTCAATTGTCTTCTGGGCGTGCACAGCTACCGGAAGCTGAGCAACCATATCCCTCCGGGGAGCCGTTTTGATCGGGAAAAAGGTTTTTACTACGAGGCCTTTAATACGGCGCTTTTCCTGGCGCCGGGCGCCGGCCCCCAATTCTATCACAAGACCAAGCTGGTTCCCATATTCGAGCGGATGCCCTTTGTGCAATATCTGGGCTTTCTGGGAAAGTTTTCCCTTGAGCTTGGCGGATACAACGGCACCTACAGCTACCGCCAGGAGAGCACAAGCTTTGAATCGTCCGACGGTTCCATCAGTATCCTGCCAATCCTTTGTTTTGAATCGGTATTCGGCCCCTACTGTGCTCAAAATCTGACAGAAAAATTGGGTTTTATCTGCATGATCACAAACGACGGCTGGTGGAAAAATACGCCGGGTTTCCGTCATCACTTCAATTTCAGCCCCATCCGTGCCATTGAATGCCGCCGGGATCTGGTCCGTGTGGCCAACAACGGCATTTCAGCCCTTATCGATGCAAGGGGAACGGTGGTGGCGCAAACCCCCTGGTGGGAAAAAGCCACCCTCACAGGGGAGGTGCATCTCAGGCGGGGACGCACTTTTTTTTCTCGGCATGGCGATTATCTGGGAAAGATCGCTTTGATACTGGGATCCCTTCTGATAATATGGAGCGTTATTCGAAGCTTCATGAGTAACCCGTAGGGGCAGGCCTTGTGTCTGCCCTATTCTTAAATAAGGATCTGACAATGCACAATACTACCGTTCATGACACATTTATCGGTAAGACCTTTATGCGCTGGCTGGCGCTGGTCATCTTTAAAATATCAGGATGGAAGGTCGCGGGAGAAAGGCCCACCATCCGGAAATACGTCATCATCGCAGCGCCCCATACTTCCAATTGGGATTTTGTTTACACCATCTGTCTGGCATTCATCCTGGGCATAAAACCCCGGATCATGATGAAAAGCACCTGGTTTCGGTGGCCCATGGGATCTTTTATGAGGTGGTTGGGGGCCTTTCCCATTGACCGCTCAGGATCACACAATGTTGTGGCGCAATCGATCGGGGCTTTCAGCAAACAGAAACGGATGGTTTTAGTGGTTCCCCCATCCGGCACCCGAAAAAAGGTTATGTACTGGAAGGCGGGATTTTATCATATTGCCAGGGGTGCGGGTATCCCGGTGGTGTTGGGGTATCTGAATTACAGGGAAAAGGTCGGGGGCATTGGACCGACAGTTCATATCACGGGCGATATGGAAGCGGATATGAAAACCATTCAAGATTTTTATAGCGATATAGACGGCAAATATCCCGTTATCCGCGCTCTCGATATTCCTTCGAATGCTTCAATTGCCATGCCGCAAAAACCAGAAGGATAAAGAAGGTTAATGTAAAATGCCATGGAAACCATTCAACAGGTTGAATAGATACGGTATTGTCAATCAACAATCCTGTGATTGAGGGTGCTGTTTCCCAAACGCGCGTTCGAAGCATGCTCAAAAGGATGGCGTAGAACAAACAAATGAACCCATAAGCCAGGTTAAAGGTGAACCCCTTGAAGCTCAATCTATTGGAGGTTTTGCCCGACTTCCCGATCTATTGACAAATAAACTATTCCTGTCATAAAAAGAAGAATACTATTCCAAAGATTTTACCCAAAGCAAACGGAGGTGTTTTTATGAGTTCAATAACCGGAAGATGTATTTGTCTGATTGTAGTTCTATTATTGGCTGCGTTTGTTTTTCCTCTGCAGATCGCTGCAGAGGATGATGGGTGGGGATCGCTTTCAAAGGCGGCAGGGATGCAGCGGAAAAACGATCTTCCGGGCAACCCTGATGATGTGGACCGGCGAAATGTCTTTTCAGCGTCCAATAAAGAGATATACAATGAGTACCGGGAAATCCAGTATAAACTCAAACAGCTGGATGCGATCGAGCAGTCCGAAGGAAAAAAATGGAGCAGTGATGGAAAACGCCTGAGGGCCGTGAAAGAAAACCAGTGGCGTCTGAACAAGCGAAAAAAACAGCTGGATGATGAAATATTCCAGCGCAAATATATCAAAAAAAACTGGGACGGATTTGTGCCTGGCACATCCGAGGATGAACCCCTGGACCCCAAAAGGGGCAAAATTCCCAACCCCAAATGGGGAGGAACCCTTCCCGAGGTCAGCAAGGTGAATCCCTCCTCAATGGGCCGAAGTCAGATCGAACCCGAGATGAAACAGTTGACAAAAGACGCCAGAAATCTTCGTAAACGGCAGGACAACATGAATAAATTGGGCGATTTTGCCGGAAAGGTGGGTCAGAAACAACAAGTTGAGGCCAGACTGAAAGAAGTCCTCAACCGGCTCAAGGCCCTGAACATTGAAAAAAAGCGCCAGATTAAAAGCGGCACCTGGCCCCAGAACAGCAGTGACATTATCCGCACCAAGGCCAGCAAGAAGGATATGGATAAGGCCTATCAGGCAGGCAAAAGGTTGGCCCGGTCTTTTAAAGACGGGAATATGAGCAGCGTCGAAGTGAGATCTGAAACCCAGATAGCATACGACCAGTACCGCAATAATGCAATACTCAAAAAAGAGTTCAAGCGGGGGTATAGCGACGGAGCCCAGTAATGAGGGTACCATGTGTGAAATGGGTTTAGAGCGTTCAGGACAAGTAAAGCCCACCATCCACATAAACAACAGAGAGGAGAATAGCCATGTTTTGCAATCAATGTGAACAAACGGCCAAGGGTGGATGCACTAAAGTTGGCGTATGCGGCAAAAAAAGCGATGTTGCGGCACTCCAGGATCTATTGACGTATGCCGTCCGCGGGCTGAGTCATTTAACCGTTTCCGGTCGCTCAGTGGGAGTAAACGATGCTGATATTA
>JABGPV010000260.1 GCA_018644785.1 Deltaproteobacteria bacterium
CCGATGGCGGCAACTTTTGTTTCAGCATCCTTGATGTTGTCCGAAAATTTTACCAGAAGATCTTCGCGCCACACCAGGAGGTTGATGGTCCATGTGAACAGAACACCCAGAAAAATGCCCACCAGCCGCTCCGTAGGTGGCGCCAGGCTCGTCATGGCCGCCAGATCATGAACCGTGGCCAGAATATAGCAGAGCCCCGCCTGACACCCTAGATAAGCGGCACCCGGACGTCCTCCCCATATGTAGGCGAAAAAGAATATAACCGAAAACAGAGAAATACAGAGCACAGGTGTGGATTCCACCTGAAACCCTAAGAATGCATAGCCGGCAACAGCCCCCACCAGGCATCCCATGAACCGCAACAAGCCTTTGTGGGTCGTACTCATGAGGTCCTGTTGCAGTACCGTAATCACCGCCACAGACATGTTGAGCGCCCCCCCCGGAATTTCGGCCCAGAACCAGAACCAGAAAACACAGACAATCCCTAAAGCCCCCTTGATGGCATATTTGAGGGAAGGGATGTGAAGGGTTCGAGCTCGCCCCAACAGCATGAACCGGTAAAGGTCGGATGGTTCCTCATACACACTCATTTCCGGAACGGCAGCCACCTCGCTGACGGAGTTTTCCCGGGTTTTAAAGGTCAGATCGTTGACAACGCGCCGCAGCAGAAAAATCAGTTCCAGAAAGAACAGAAAATCGAATACCCCATAGGCCTCTTTCCGCTTATCAGCGAGGGTTTTTCCATAATCCGATTCCAGACGTACCAGGACCTGTTGGATGTTTTTCGCTGACGGGTCTTCAGTATCCAGTGACCAGCCTTCAGTCTTTGCCAGCAGGTCCAGTTTTTCCAGAAGATCTTCCATGACCACCCGATGGTTATCCGGGTATGCCTTCTCCGGAACCTGCCGGGATAATACCTGATAAAAGGCGTGGAAATCCTCAATCCGCCGGGTGAGACGATTGATGAGCGCACCCAGGATATCCGGATCTCCTTTGAGCAGCTTCATTTCGAATGAGGCATCCTGCATCAGAGCCTTGATTTTACGCGATCCCCGGATCAATTCCCGGTAAGGTGCTTCTACCGTTTCCAAGCAGTAATCACATGCCGCATATTGACGCACAATCTCCCGAATCCATTCAAGGGTCCTGGCGCGATGGCGTTCAAAATCCTGTTTCAAGGTTTCATTGGCGTAGTCGGGAAAGAGCAGCACATTGACAAGAAGGGAAACCAGCACGCCGATGGTAATGGCGGCCCCCCGGTGAACGGTGATATAGACAGTGATATCGGGTTGGGTCATCCCCACCATGGAAATGAGGACGCCGTTCATGACAAAATAGCTCCAGAAATAACCATTGCGAGCTGTAACGCCCAGGTAAAACCCCAGAACCGACAGACAGAAAAATGCAAGCGTATAAGTCAGATGCAACTGAAGAAAAAGGCCCGTCAGCACCACAGCCAGAAAACAGCCGCAGCAGGCACCCCCGGCCCGCATCCAGCCTTTTCGAATGGATGCGGCCACATTGGGCTGCATCATGATCATGGTGGTGACACCCGCCCAGTAGGCTTCTTTTAAATCGAGAAAATAAGTGAGCATTACCGACATAACGCACGCCAGAGCCGTTTTGAGGGCCTGACGGGTCTGCAGGGTGCCCCATGCAAAATCGTGCAGGGTGGCGGATAGATCGGTGCGGATCAGCCCGAGATGGTCCAACAGGGTCATGGCGCAACACTTGGTTCCGATCCCAGCAGGATCAGCGTGCGGACGTCGGCCCCCATGCGGAACTGAACATCCGGGGGAGAATTCACAAGTTCGATCCGCACCGGGAAACGGTACTGGAGCCTGATCCAGTCAATGGTGGGAGAGATGTAGGGGAGCGCTCCCTGGGGCCTGTCAGTGCGGCTGACGCCGGTGCCCATGCTGGCCACCCGCCCCTCGAAAATGCGGGATGGGTATAGATCGCACTGTATCCATACCTTCTGGCCGGGCTTGATTTTGCCCACGTGGCTTTCTTTGTAGTTGGCCTCCACCCAGAATTCCGTGGTTTCCACGATGCCGAACATGGGGTCTCCCACCACCGCGTAATCCCCGGGCCTGATGTACATGTTGTTGACGAAACCCGGGTTGGGAGCGGAGAGCCGGCACATGGACAGATCATACTCGGCCAACGCCACCCGGGCGCGGCTGGCATCGATAACCGTTGCCTGTTCAGCCACGGCCGCCATCCAGTATTTGACATTTTCCTTGGCCTGGGTTAACCGGATGGTCGTGTTGTCCAGTTCCGTTTCAACATCCTCATAGCCCTGCTTGCTCACAGCGTTTTCCCGAACCAGTTCTTTAAACCGATCCCGTTTCTTCACGGCCAGTTTGAATTCGGCGGTGACGCTTTTGAGGGTCTCCCGGGCCATTTCATACTTGACTCCCGTTACCTTGAGCTGGGCTTGGTCCTGGGCCAGGGTAGCTTTGTGCACATCCAAAACAAGCCGGTAAGGATATTCCTCCAGCTCAATCATCAACTGTCCCTGCTTGACAAGGGCGTTGTTCTGAACATGAACGGCCTTCACGTGTCCCTTGACCCGGGGGCTTACCGCCGCCCAGTTGGCCCGAATGTAGGCGTTTGAGGTATAAACCACCACCTCATGAAAAAGGACGGCAACGGCAATACAAACTGCAACAAAGAGGAGAAAAAAGACGAGAAATTTTCGAGGTTTCTTCATTCCCATGTTTTCAGCGACTTTCTGCCAGCTACCCGGCCAACTCCAGTCGCCCTACGGGCTCCTTACATTGGCCCCCCCAGAAAAAAGAGGTAGTAAGCAGCACAATATTAATACCGTATCAGAGCTTATTTCCCCTTCGGGGCTGTCCAAACAATGGGGTCCACCTTAAACAAAAACATGCAGCAAAAATGATCTAAAATCAAGGTTGTTCAACAAGAATACGGCTGTATCTCAATGATACTTTTGCATATTCTGGTCGAAAATCAAACATGCATGATGGGGGACGTCTACTCGTGATTGACGTGACATTTTTCTTTCTTACCCCTAAGATTGCCTCATGTCAATATATCAAGAACGTCCCCATTTTTTCACGAGCCTATCTTTCAATTCCCCGGGGACCGAACGGTTTGCGGTTTTTATTTTGACTCTGGGTCTCCCGCCCAATACCTGGTAGGCTCGGTTCAGAATCCGGTCGTCCCAGATGGTGCTGATATCGTTTCGGGTAAGACCTTCCGGCGTCAGAGCCGCCAGCCATCCTCCCAGCTTGCCCACCACCCAGTGATTTCCCATGGTGACGATGAACTGGCTTTCATATGGATCGCTGAACATGTCCTTCTCCGATTCGGGGATGTTTTCCCTGTTCAACAGAAGCCACGCCAGGGAAACCATGTCATGAGCGACCACCGACTCGGAAGCGATCACGAGACCGGTTTCGGGCTGCACCACATAGCCTTTATCGGGACCGAATGAGGTGAGTATTTTGTCCGCCGCTGTGATTACGAGACGTTGTTTTTTAAGCAGTGTCTCCACGGTGTTGCCTTCGGCGGTTTTTTCCTGAAATGTGGCGGCATCCCGATGGTACTCCAGACGGGAATCGGTTCGCCAGTAGCCTACGGCCGCCTTGAGTCCCAGGGTACTCCCGGCCAGAACATGACGGGCACACCTGGGCATAAGTACGATGTGATCCACTTCCTTTAACAAATCGGGCATCATCAGAGGGGTTTTCCAGTTGGGCCCCGATACCGGCATGTCCTCATAAAATGCCTTCCATCCGGCCTCTTCCGGAAAATGAAGTTCCGCTCCCGCTTTCAGGACAGCCTCAGCCATGCCGCAGGATTTCATCAATTCCCGGGAACTGCCCCGCACCCCTTCGGGAGTTAATTTTACATGCTCAATCCCCGACATATCTCCCACAATGACCCTGCCCGCCCCTTTCTCAATTAGCAACGATGTCATGGCGGCAATGGCTTCCGGGCTGGTAGTGGCGGGGTACGGGTTGCCCGAATTCAGCGCCGGTTTGATGAATACCGCATCTCCTTTGGACAACCACGAAAAATCCGTCGCTGCTTCAGCGGCTTCGCGAACCGCAGTCTTGAATACCTTTCCGCTTGATCCTTTGACCATTCCAGCTAAAAAGACCGGCGTTTCGACCCCACTTCGGGTCTGGTTTTTCGAAGCAACCGCTTCTGTTGCTGCTTTTGACACCCCAAGTGGCAACAGGGTCGATGCCAGGCTCACAGCCGATGTCTTTAGAAATGTTCTTCTTTTCATTGCCACGATTCCCCCTTTATGATGCGCTACTGCGCCACCTCAACATCCACCCAGTCAATATCCCACCATGGCCCTTGAGCAACACCATCAGGATCATCTATGGCAAAATAGAATCTGTAATTCCCAGGGGTTAATGCCCCATTCAAAACTTCATGGGACGAAAGATCATAGACCGGAGTTTGAACACACAGATTGAGACCCTCGCGCCATCCGCTGGGATAAACATAACTGTACCAATCGCCCGGGTATGCAAATGGCGTGGTGGCGACAATCCACCAATCGGCGTTTGCGCCGGCGGAACTTCCCGAAGTGACACTGATACGAACGGAAACGGGGGTTCCCTGGGGAATCGATACCGGCTCGTCGGAGCCATTGACTTTTATATCCAGGGCAAAAGGCATCACACCGCCACCCCCGCCCCCATCCCAGCCGGCGATGCGTGCCAGGAGCCACCAGAAAGCCCTGGCCTTGTTGTCACAGCTGCCAAAAGTGGTGTGTCCCGCTTCATCCCCGCTGTATTGGGGATGTTCCATGGGGATTCCGTTTACTGAATACTGTTCGCCGCCATACCAGCAATCCAGATCGGCAAAGTCAAACAGAATTTTGTTGTTTTGGCGACAATAATTGCGAATCTGGTTGTTGCGATCCACCCGGTTCTGATCTTCACTCTGAGCGTTTCCCGTGAAATAGACAAACGTTACATCCGGATACTCGCTTTCCAATTGGGTCATGGCATCCAGGTAAACCTGAACTTCTGAACTGCTGTAATAATCCAGTTGTGAACACCATGCCCACATGGAAACGTTGATATCATGGGCATTCAACATACCCCGGGTGATATTAAGAGCGTTGGTTCCCTCCCAATAATAGTCAGGCGTAATGTAGGTTTCGCAATAGCCGGAAACGGTTTGGCCTTCCATCATGGCCAGGTATTCGGTGGTTGAGGGCATTGTGCAGTTATCCGGATAAAACGCATATTTATTGTTGCTGCCGGAGAGTCGGTCAAGCCCGGTATAGATCTGTTCTCCGTGAGAGGTATGGGCGTAATGGGCTTTCAGGGTACTCTTTACCTGATTAATCCAAGTCTCCGGTATTCGGGAGATATCGGTGCAGGTATGATCCACCACGAACCCCTGGGCCTTTACGCCACCAGCCAGATAAAAAACACCCACAATGACCAAAATAAGGGATGAAAAAAATTTCAGCGTATGATCATTCATGATTCATTTCCTCGGTTTGAGTCAATATCCTTAAAGCCCCGGCTACTATCCTCCGGGTTTTCTGATGATCGATGCGTTCATTGAAACCCGTTCTGTTAACACTGACGATATCAGATTTAACGAAAATATGCAGCAGTAGAAGATTCTCGTTAACCTTATCCGTTATTTGTTCTAGTATCAAATATAAGCTGTATGCTTCGGCATAGGCTTTTTGAAAGCGCCAAGGGGACAGACTGGTACAGCATTGAAAGGGGGTTTTCAAAGGGCGGGCGGGGCGTCAGATGTCGTGCTTTTCTTCCGGCCCTTCCTCTGTCTTGCGGGCGCCGTTTTTCGCAGACTCGTAAATATCCACCATTTTCTGTCCGCCAACATAATCGGTGGATTCACAAACGGTGATGCTCTCCATTTTCTGGGTGATTTCCTTAATGCGATCACACTGCTTCTTGACTTCCTGAAGGCTTTCCATATGGGGATTTTCCTTCATGGCTTCATTCAGCAGCAGGTACATATGCTGCAATGGCTGATTGATTTCGTGACACGTGGCACCGGCGATCTCAAGCACCCCTTCCAGCTTTTCCCGGCTCAATTGTTCCTGCTGGGCTCGGTGCCGGTCGGTGATATCGCGGGCCATGGCGATCAGACATTTCTCTTCCCCATAATCGATGGCTTCAGCGGACCAGAGCATCTGCCGGATTTCCCCGGATTTCATGCGAAATTCCACTTCCAGGTCGCGGACAACTCCTTTTTCGCTGATGTCCCTCAGCATCTCAGCCCGTTTTTGCGGGTCGACCCAGATACCTATATCAACCGTACTTCGACCCAGGATCTCCTCTTTGGTATAGCCCGTGGTTCGTAAGAAGGCTTCGTTCACGTCCACGTAAAGCCCTTCCAGCGTAGAAATGACAAACCAGTCGGGACTGGATCGAAACGCTTTTTGAAATTTGTCCTCTGAAATACTGAGCGCTTCCCGGGCATGCACGCATTTGGTGTTATCCATGAAATACCCCAGAACGGCTTTCCGTCCCTCGTAATTGATGGATATCACAGTCTCGATGATCCACCGGATCTCATTCTGCTTGGTTAAAATCCGATGTTCATAGGGACTCGTAAGTTGACCCTTCAGCATACTTATGGCATTCTCCCGGACGAGCTGTTTATCATCCCGGTGCACAATTCTCAACGAATTCATGTTGGTCATCTCAGATTCACTGTAACCTGTAATTTGCTGAAACTCGGGATTTACGAAAACAAACTTCCCGTCTTGAATAATGTAGATGCCGATGGGTGAATTTAGAAATATATTGGCAAAAAACTCC
>JABGPV010000261.1 GCA_018644785.1 Deltaproteobacteria bacterium
CATCAAACTACCTCTTATGCCGTTGAAGCGAAAAGTTCTCGAAATAGCCCTCGATTTGCAGGCGAAGCAAAGTCGGTGAAGGTTTTGGCAAATGCGTCTTTAACAGCCTTCTGTTCCTTTTCCAAGGTGCCAATTAAACTGCCAATGGCCACAAGGGTTTTTTTTGACTGTGAATGGGATATAGGCAATTCCTCAATAACGTTCAGGAGATATTCTCTCTGAACAGAGAGATCGTTAAAATCCCCCAAATTTCCTTGTAATTTCTTCAATTGGTTAATCAAGGTCTTAATTTTTTTGCGGGGAAACAAACTGGAGAAGAATTCCATCAAGTACCGCAGTTTCTTACAATGAATTCTGAGAACGTGCAGTGCCTCATCTTCCGTGTTTTCAGCTATTTGACCCCCTAATTTCACAACATTCCGGTATTTTTTATAGATTCGGTTGCGCGCCAGATCAATTACAGGAAGCTTCGCATTGGATGCCTCGTCTGAATTTTTTTCCGGCTTTTTCAAAAAAGCCTCCCAATCTCTCAAAATCTTTGCATATTTTTTACCCTGTAAACCGTTTATGACCTTCTGAAAGGCCTTTGATCGCCTTTTCCGTAAATGGTCAAATAACGGTTCAATGTCGGTACGCAAAATCGGGGGAAGCATACTTTTGTATTTTTCTTCATATAACAGATAAACATCCAGGTCCCGCAGTTCGTTGGTGAGTTTTCCCACAAAGGAAAAATCTTTCCTGAATCGATCGGTTGTTTTGGTTGGGAACACAGATTTAATTTGACCCAGTGCGGAGCGTGTCCTGCGAATGGCCACACGGAAATCATGTAAAAATTCCGTATCCAGGTCTTTTTCAATATTGGCTTCGTTGATCCGCACAACCTGTACCAAAAAACGCAATAAGACTTTTGTGGCTTTATCAGAGCGCATGTCAGGGTCGAATTGAAGGTCAATGTTTGCCCTATAACTGCCCGGCTTCCTGCCCGAAACCGCCAATGCATTAGAATATAAATCATCTGCTTTACTCAGCGTAAACTCGACAGCTTCGATTCGTTTGGCCAGATCATATGCGTATTTAGGGTATCCTCTAATGGGCTTCAACCCTAAATGCGCTGTCAGGACCGGGGCATTCTTTTTACGGGATATTCGAAATTCTTCGTAGGTCAAACGAACCACTGTTTTTTCATCCGCATTTAGAATGCGATAGGGGATCGATCGGGATTTCAACGCAACAAGATCAATAAGCGCGCGCATCTTTATGACAGGTGCCAAAAAGCGCTTTAATTCACCTTCTGGAAAGTCCCATATGAAAACAGGAAAAGTGCTGATTTCGGCGCTAAGCATCATCTCGTTTTTTTTCAATTTTCGTAAGAAAAGCCTGTTTCCGCATTCATACAAAAAAAGTGATTTGTTAAATAGACGCCAATCAAAGGTATCGTAAATGGTCAAGCGCTCGGAAACGGCAGGCTCTTTTTTGATGCTATAGTGATCGGCCAGTTCTTTGATTAAATTTTGTTTATTGTAGCCGTCCGGCAATGTGTATTTTCGATTAACGAGCATATGTGATTCTCTAAATGGTTTGAAGCTTCACAATAGATCAATTCATGGGTTGAATCAAGATAAACGTGGGTCTCTGGAACTCGAGGTAAAAGTGATTTCAGGGGGTTTTCCTAAGGATTCAAGAACTCTCTCACTTTCACCAGGCTTTCCTGACTTCCGACTGCGACCACTGTGTCATTGGCGTAGGTAGTGCCCGAACGAAAACTGCCTTTTTCGCCAATCTCTTCGTCAGATAAAAATTTTAATCCTCGAAATACCAAATGTATTCCTGCGGTTAAAATTTTGATCTTCCTTGACCTTGACAAAAAATCCTAGTTTTCGTTCAGACACTAGGTAGGAGATTTTTATTGTTCACTCACCGCCAATTTGGCCGCCAGAGCCGCAAAGATAGCAGCGAAAGATCGTTGAAACCACACGATTAATTTTGGAGATTTTACAACATATGCGCTTACGCCACCGGCCAAGATTCCATACAGCATAAATATGATAAACGTCATGCCCATAAACACGGCGCTCAATAGTAGCATTTGTTGCGTGGGGAATGTGGCATCAGCGGAAACAAAAAGGGGCAGAAAGGCCAGGAAAAATATGGAAAGTTTTGGGTTCAGTATATTGATTAAGAATCCTCTAAATGCGACTTGGAATAGGTTATTTTCTTTGCGGGGTTTTTTAAATTCAAGGGCGCCCGTCTCACGCCACATTGACCATGCAAGATAGAGCAAATAGGCGGCGCCGGCATATTTAAGCGCCTGGAAAGCAAGGGCACTCATATGAATAATGGCGGACAACCCCAACACGCTGGCACATAGGTGAGGGAGAATGCCTGCCGTGCATCCGAATACCGCGGCAATGCTTGCCCGGTAACCCAGAAAAAGCCCTGTTGATAGGGTATAAATAACCCCGGTGCCGGGTATTAGAACAACAATCAAAGATGTTAAAAGAAACTCGGTGCTAAACATTGTTATCTCCAAATGATTTTGTATTCATATCTTCTTTTTCCCGCCCCTTTTTATGGTGGACAGCCTTCAATGGCATCGATGAGCGCACGCATATGTCCCTTCTCAGCTTGGGCGATGGATAGGAAAACCTCCGAGTTCTCGGATTCGGACAATTGATGGGCAAGATTGCGATACAAATCATAGGCGGTGTATTCAATTTTTAGGGCCATTTCCAACATGCGAAGGCAAGTTTGCTCTCCCTCGAATGCCAATTGCGTCATGGCATCCTTAAGCGCCAATCCGCCTTCCAGCACTTCTCCGTCAAGCCCTTCGAATAGTTTTTCAAAGGGCGCCAATTCGGCATCCCTTTGTTCCCAGGCCTCATGAACGGTTTTGGCGTGGGCTATTTCCGCCTTGGCCAGGCGCCCGAACACCTCCGACCATGATGGGTCCGGGTAGGCATCACTGATGTGGGCATAAAACCGCATGGCCCCCTTTTCCAGATTCATGGCTGTCCTGAACATTTCTAAAGTCGTTTGTCCGTCAAAGAGTCGGACATCGGGTTGGTTGGAAACCGTGGCCTGATCCCAGGCCATGATGCCCCCGCTCAAGTTGTAAATATTTTCTGCTCCCTGAATTTCTTCCTCGGCCATTGAAGCTGCGGCCAGGGATCTGCCGCCCACGTGGCAATAGAATATGAGTGCTTTGTCCGCAGGCAGGGAATCTACGGTTTGAACCAGTTCGGGCAGGGGGATCAACCGGGCACCGGGAATATGAAAGGTCTCGTATTCATCGGGCTGCCGGACATCCAGGAGCAGGTAGCTTTTCTCATCATGGTTTTGAATGAATTGACGAAGTTGGTTAGGCGTCAGATCTTTGATTGCCATGTGAACCTCCCGGGTTTAAGGGGTTGGGATGTGATGACTGGACCAGATATTTTTCCAAAGGGCGCATATCCTCCCTGGCCATTTCCACCGTCATGCGCACGCCGTCGTCCTCATAGGCGGTTTCAAGGACCTTTCCCATATTGTGAATGTCGTGTATCCGTTTCTGCTCCATGAGTGGCATCAACAAGGTGACGGTTGCGGTGGGGTGAAGGCATTCCCTTAAGTTTTGTAAAAAAAGATCTACGTTTCGGCCGGTTGCGGCAGAGATGAACTGTGCATCCGGATAAGATCTTTGAATGTTTCCTTTCTCAGCTTCGGAAACCCTGTCGATTTTGTTGAATACGAGGATTTGGGGAATACGGTCCGCCCCAATGGTTTTGAGGACGGTTTCCACATCCGCCATATGTTTTTGATGGTTTTCATCCGAAATGTCCGTCACATGAAGCAGAAAATCCGCTTCTTCCGCTTCTTTTAGGGTGGCGCGGAAACTTGCCACCAGGTGATGGGGCAGGTTGGAGATGAATCCCACGGTATCGGATATGACCGCTTCCTTTCCGTTGCCCAGTTGCAAAGATCGGGACGTGGAATCAAGGGTTGCGAACAGTTTATCCTCTACCAGCACCCTGGCGTTTGTCAGCCGGTTGAAAAGTGTTGATTTTCCCGCATTGGTATACCCCACCAGGCCGACGTTCCGGCACCTTTTTTTTCTCAGTTTCTTTTGGGTATCGATCTGTCGGACAAGTTTTTTAAGGGTTTTTTCAATCTCATAAATTTCCCGTTGAAACTTCTGCCGGTCCATCTCACTCTGCTTTTCTCCCATTCCCCGAAATGCCGCTCCGCCTCCCGTTCTGCTGCCGCTCCGCTCCCGATCCAGGTGCCCCCACATGCTTTTCACCCGGGGCAATTCATATTTCAGTTCGGCCAGCCTTACCTGAAGGCGGGCCTCCCTTGTTCTGGCATGGGCGTGAAAAATTCTCAGGATCACTTCGGTGCGGTCGATGGCGGGTAGGGAAAACCGTTTTTCAAGATTACGGGCCTGGCTTCCGGTGAGGTCATGATCGAAAATCAGGAGGTCAGCGTCTTCCCCTGCTTTTTCAAGGCTGGTTTCAATAAATCCTTCACCGATGAAGGTTCTGGGATGAATTTTCTCTCTTCTCTGAACATAGGTTCCAAGGGTAATGATGTCCGCCGTTTGCGCCAGACGCTCAAGCTCTTCCATGGAAGCATCCTTGGCAGCGGTGTCGCCGTCCAGGGCACAATAACCCAGTAGAATGGCTCTGGTTCCTTCAGTATTTTGGGACATCAATGTTCCTAAAGAATGAGATCATCCGCTGTCATTTCCTTTGGAATGGGAAGGTCCAGCAGGTGCAACACGGTGGGCGCCACATCCGAGAGTTTCCCCCGGGGCCGCAGCTTTTTCCCCGCGGCGTTTTCTGAGACATAAATCAAGGTCACCGGAAACAACGTATGACTGGTTTTGCAAACGTGTGTCTCATAGTCCGTCATCTGTTCTGAATTTCCATGGTCGGAGGTGATCAGGATGTCCGCTTTCAGCTCCAGCAGCCTTTTTACGATTTTCCCCACGCAGTCGTCTACCACTTCAATGGCCTTGATGGCGGGGGCCATGGAACCGGTGTGCCCCACCATGTCGCCGTTGGCATAGTTCACCACGATAAAATCGTAAGGGTTGTCCGACAGGCGCTTCAGGATTTCATCGGTCACCGAATAAGCGTCCATTTCAGGATGACTGCCGAAGCTTGCCGCATCGAATCGGGAGGGTATCTCAACTTGGTCTTCCCCCGGGTAGGGGGTTGTGCTCTTACCGTTAAAGAAGCTGGTCACATGGCGGAATTTCTGTGTTTCAGCGATGCGAAGTTGGGCGAGACCTGCATTTGAGATCACTTCACCCAGTAGGTTGTCCATGCCCCCTTCCTCGTCCATGGGCGGCATGAGATAGGCGGCAAACGCATCGTAGTAGCGGGTGAATCCGGCGTACACAACCTTCGGCCGAACCTTGAGATCTCCCGGGTAGGATGGGTCCACAAAGGCGCGGGAGAGTTGAATGGCCCGGTCCTGGCGGTAATTGGTGTGTAGGATGGAATCTCCGTTCACGACCCCGTCATAATCCCCAATGCAGAAGGGGGGGATGTACTCGTCGGTCATTTCGTCTCCGTCGGGGGTCTTCATTTCCCCATAGGATTTTGCCACGGCGCTTTCGGCGCTTTCAGCCTTCATCCCTTCGGTGCAGACGATACAATGGTAAGCCATATCCGTCAGGTGCCAGTTTTCCGAGCGATCCATGCCGTAGTAGCGGCCCATGACGGTTCCGATTCGGCAATTCCCAACCTTCTCTATTTCGCAGTTCAGGGTATTAAGGTAGCCGAGGGTGCTTCTCGGCGGGGTGTCCCGACCGTCCAGGAACGGGTGGATAATGATTTCGCCATTGGGGAATTCCTGCCTTGCCCGGGCCATGATTTTGAACAGGTGTTTCTGGTGTGCGTGCACCCCTTCATCCTGCAACAGGCCGAGCAGGTGCAGACGGCTGCCGTTATCACGCCAGTTATTCATCAGTTTCTTCCATTCTTCCGCGTCAAAGAGAATGCCGCTGCTCAGTTCGTTGTCAATCCGCTTTAGTTCCTGGACCACGATACGTCCTGCGCCCATGTTGAGATGCCCCACTTCGCTGGACCCCTGATATCCGTCGGGCAGACCCACCGGCTCGCCCGCGCACTCCAGTATGGTCCAGGGATACTGCTTCCTGTATTCATCCATATTGGGTGTATTGGCGGCCAGGACCGCATTTCCCTCCTTTTTGTCATTCAATCCCCATCCATCGCGGATGATGAGCGCCACCGGTTTTTTCATTTTGGGTTTTCCTCTCTCTTGGTTATTCTCGAATGAATTTCGGTGCAGGCCTAATCATTTCCATACGACCCGAGGCGGATTGCGCCGGGGAATGCGAGGGTATTTGAACCTGGGATACCCCACCATCATGGCGCCGTAAGCCCGGTGTCCGGAAGGCAGGCCCATGGCCTCGAAGAGGGGTGGATAATTATTGGCTGCCGTGTAGAGATAGCCTCCCCAGCAGGTCCCCAGTCCCATGGTGGGGGCATAGAGATCCAGGTGGCTCAGGGCCAGGGCCCCGTCTTCCGAACCAAAAGGCCAGTCCTTGCTGCCGTGCACCACGATGACGTGGGGGGCGCCCCTGCAGATGCGTTCATCCCCTTTCTCCCATGCTTCCAGAACCCGTGGTAGCTTCATCTGTTCGGCCATTTCCGGACGCTGCTGGATGATCAGGCGCACCCAGTCCATCACCAGACCGGCCAGACGTCTTACTTCGGCGGCATCCTCAACCACCAGCCAGTGCCAGGGTTGTTCGTTTTTGGCTGAAGGCGCCTGACAGGCGATCTCC
>JABGPV010000262.1 GCA_018644785.1 Deltaproteobacteria bacterium
CGGCGTGCCGGCCATGCAGTCGGTGATTGCCGCAAAAGTAAAAGCCGGTTTCAACAATCTTTCCGACGCTTTCAGGAACCAGGATCGCCTGAAGATTCTAGGGGTTGCTGATCTGGAACGTAATAGTTTTCTGCCGGATGTCAAAACCTTCAAGGAGCAGGGAATCGACATTGATGATTCCAGCGTCAATTTCAGGGGCGTTGCCTTCCCAGTGGGCGTGTCAGATGAAATCATCAACAAATGCGCAGATGTTTTCCCAAAGATGTTCAGTGCCAAGAAAACCTTGAAAAAAATGAAGGGCAGCGGCAGCCCCGTTCGCGTGATGACCCGAGACCAGGTCATCAAAATGTGGCAGGAAAGAGAGACTTACCTTAAAGGTCTGCTGAAAGATCTCAAGAAAAAATAGTGTTTCTGTGAACCGTCCTCACCCCTCGTTCCCACGCTCTGCGTGGGAACGTCTTAGGGACGCTCTGCGTCAGCAGTCAAAAAGTGTCAGCCCACTTTCTCATTTGATATCCCTTTCCTGTTAGCGCAAATGGAAAGAGGAAAGTAATGGCCGTCAAGCAGTCTTCTGATTGTGAGGACCGCAAGGATGATGCGGGGAGGTTTGTCCTCAGATTGTTGTGAGAAATCGAATCTTTATGGGTATAACATCCATAATCGGAATTCGTGATCGGATACGATTAACGATCCCTTCGTGTCCGTTCGAAAATATTGACTCAGTAAGGAAGGTTGTGAAATGACACAGTTAAAGGACGCAAGGTCCGGCATTATTACGCCGGAAATGGAAAGGGTGGCTGAATATGAACAGGTGAATGTGGATTGGCTTCGGGAGCAGATGGCCCTGGGAAGAGTGGTCATTCCCGCCAACAGGCGGCATCACCGTCTGGTCCCCTGCGGGATCGGAGAGGGATTGCTCGTGAAGGTCAATTCCAATATCGGGACTTCCTCGGACAGGGCTATCCTTGAAGAAGAACTGGAAAAACTGCGGGTGTCCATTGAGGCCGGCGCCGATACGGTGATGGATCTTTCAACGGGCCGGGATATGGATGGGTCCAGAAACAGCATTTTGGCGCAATCAACGGTAGCTATCGGCACGGTTCCCATCTATCAGGCCATTGTTGAGACGGTGGAGGAAAAAGGCGCTCTCATTAAGCTCGATAGCGACAAAATTTTTGAGGTCATTGAAAAACAGGCCCAGGACGGGGTGGATTTCATCACGGTTCATTGCGGATTGACCCTGGCAGCCCTTGATTTTTTGAAAAAGCAGGGGCGAATAACCAATATCGTCAGCCGGGGCGGGTCCTTTCTGACCACATGGATGTTGCACCATGGAAAGGAAAACCCCCTTTACGAAGAATACGACCGGCTTTTGGAGATAGCGGAAAAGTATGACGTTACCCTCAGCCTTGGGGACGGGTTGCGGCCGGGGTGTTTGGCTGATGCAACGGACAGAGCACAGATCCATGAACTGATGACCCTGGGTGATTTGACCCGGCGGGCCTGGGAAAAGGATGTTCAGGTGATGATCGAAGGCCCGGGTCACGTGCCGCTGGATCAGATTGAAACCAATATCATCCTACAAAAGAAAATGTGCCAACACGCGCCTTTCTATGTGCTGGGTCCCCTGGTGACGGATATTGCAGCGGGATATGATCATGTGGCTTGCGCCATTGGCGGCGCCTTGGCCGGCGCCGCGGGCGCTGATTATCTTTGTTATGTGACGCCTGCGGAACATCTCTGCCTGCCAAGCGTTTCGGATGTCCGTGAAGGCGTGGTGGTGACGAAAATTGCGGCTCATGCGGCGGACATTGCAAAAGGGAACAAACAGGCCATCGAACGGGACCGGAAAATGGCCGTGGCCAGGAGAAACCTGGATTGGGAAACCCAGATGAAACTGGCCATTGACCCTCAAAAAGCCAGGGCATATCGCGAAAAAAATCCACCTGAGGAGGATGATGTGTGCACCATGTGCGGGAAATTTTGCGCCATCAAGCAGGTGAGAGACTATTTTAAAGATTGATCAATTAATATGCACCGGTGGATGCGCCTTGCCTGATCTTATAAAAACGGGCGAACCAAAATACGGTGCAATCTTGCGCGTTTGTTTTATGCCGAGGCCCTAAGTTTAACATGAACAGCGGCATTTTGCTTCTTGGGTCTTCTAAAAGTTAAAGACGGTATCCAGTTCCCCAGCGGGAATGAGGAAGGTCTTGTTGTGCGGCGGCAGCGGTTCTTCCAGGAAGAATTTGGGCAACCGGTCGTCTTCTTTTGTCAAACCCGCGCCGGCATTGAAGGTACGTTCGGCTTTTAATATCCGCATCCCCAAAGCCGGGCCGTCAGCCGGGCCTATTTCCACGCCGAATTTGGCCTTCAGCATGTCGCCGAAAGCCTTGGCCGCGACCGGATCTGCAAAAACCCCGCCGACCAGCAGGCACAGCCCGGAATTGTCCAGCGAAGCCATGGTGATCTGAGCATTTCGGGAGGCCTTAACCTGTCCTTCAGGAGAAAGCGGGTCGAGCATTCCACCCAGGTACTGCCCGATGAGGTTGCCGCTGGTGTGGTCGGCGCCCATGGTTGAGGTGGCATACGTCACGCCGTTACCCTGCATACCCCGGGGGTCGTAGGCGGCGATGCTCTGATTCTTGACCACCGGCACACGACTATGGTTGAAATGTTTGCCCACCGCCGACGGTCCGTTCCCGATAGCTCGGCCGATTTCAGAGCCTTTGGCGACTTCTTCAAGCATGTCCATGGCCGCCTGCCCATGGCCGAATTCCCTGTAGCCCGCGTCCATGGCCACGCCGATGGCCACGCCGGTGTTCATGGTGTCCAGGCCGATGTCGTCGCATAGAAAGTCGAGTTTGGCGATAACGTCCAGATCGGTGATGCCGGGCATGCCGCCCATGGACCACAGGGTTTCGTATTCCAGCGACGAGGTGACATATTTCCCGTTTTTGTCCACAAACACATTCGAGCATTGGGCCACACAGCCGGTGCAGCCCACGTGGGTCGTCTGACCGCCGCGCTCTTTGATGGTTTTGGCCATGGTTTCGCCGCTGATTTTTTCGAACCCTTCGAGCTGGCCTTTAGTGGCGTTATAACTGGGGAAAGCGCCCATTGAGTTTACCATGGAAACCAGCGCTGCCGTGCCCAGGGCGGGCAGTATCTGGCCGGAGAATTGGTTATCCCTGATGGCTTTGGCAAAAACTTTGGCTGCTGCCTTGAAAGCGTCCGGGTCGAGCATGTCTCCGGCGAGTTTACCGCCCCGATCCACCACCAGGGCTTTAATGCCTTTGGCCCCCATGACCGCCCCCAGTCCGCCGCGCCCGGCCGCCCGGCAGGGACGGTCGTCCGCATCTGAAGTCTGGATTGAGGCCGAAGCCAATTGGTATTCGCCGGCCGGACCGATGCAGCTTACGGAAATCTTCCGGCCATATTCGGCCCTCAATTTTTTAACCAGGGCGTAGGTCCTCATGCCCTTGTATTGACCGCCATCCGTCAATGAGGCCTCGCCTTCTTCGTTGATCCTGAGAATGGATAAATCGCCTGCCGGGGCCTGGCCTTCGATGATAATGGCGGTAATACCCAGTTTTGCCACGGCGTTTGCCACCGTGCCACCCACATTGCTTTCCTTAATGCCCCCGGTCAAAGGGCTCTTGGCGCCCACGGAAAGGCGGCTGGTGTTGACCAGAGGCGTGCCGCTGAGCAGTCCCGGCGCAAATATCAATTTATTGTCCGGACCAAGGGGATCGCAGGACGGCATCACTTCGGCGTTGATCATAATAGAGGTCAAGCCTCGCCCACCCAGGCCCATGTATTCTTCCGGGACATGTTCGGTTTTAATGGTTTTGTCGCTCATGTTGATCCGTATAAATTTCATTTTTTTCTCCTTTTGTTGCCTCCGGTTCGGTGAGGCACATGGTGCCGCCCCACTGGCCGGTGTACATCTTTTCCACGAAAAGACTCCGGTCTTCGTCCGTTCCGAAATTCTCGATAAGACGTCCGTTTCCTAAAGTGCAAATTTCAGATCCCTGTCATCCCTGTTAAAATAGTTGATTCCCATAATTTTTCTCCTTGCTAAATGACACGAGCAGATATTTCCAGAATTCATATCTCCATGGTTCAGTCCTGAAAACCTGAAAGTCCTAATCGAACCTTAGCGTAGAACATAAAACATTATACACTTAAATTCAGTGGGCACAATGCTAAGTTATTGACAACGGGTGTCAGTCGCGACATTATACATTCATAGGCAATATATCGGCTTGATGGCAGAATGGCGCGGTCGCGGAAGCTTTCGATTGCGGAATGTGGATTTCAGCTTGGAAAATTTTGGGAAACACCCTTTCAGAATAAACCGACACATGCATGAAAAATCCTGAGACGTCTCATTCCATGAGAGGGTACCTTTGTGTTGCGGCGGCGGCTGTTATGTGGGCTTCTTCCGGGACCGCGGGGAAAGCGCTGTTCACCGGTGGCGTGACCCCTTTTGAGCTGGTACAGATCCGGGTGACGGTTTCAACCGTACTCTTGGGAATTGTTTTTGGGATCTGGTACCGGCCGCTTTTTAAAATTCGACCCAGGGATCTCTGGTATTTTTTCCTTCTGGGGGGTGTGGTGATGGCCCTGGTCCAGGTGACCTATTTTTATGCCATCAGCAAAATCCAGGTGGCCGCCGCCATTTTTCTACAGTATCTTGCGCCCATCATGGTGGCTTTTTTTTCCATCTGTTTCTGGAAGGAACGCCTTACGCCCGGCAAGATCCTTGCGCTGGTCCTGTCCCTGGGAGGTTGCTACCTGGTTGTGGGGGGATACAGCCTGCACCTGTTGAAAATGAACCACCTGGGAATCCTGGCAGGCCTTTCTTCGGCCCTCTGCTTTGCCGTATATACCCTTGTCGGTGAAAGGGGCATGCACCGCTATTCCCCCTGGACCGTCCTTTTTTACGCCTTCCTTTTTGCGACGATTACCTGGCATACCCTGTATCCGCCATTCCAGTATATCAGGGCCGGTTTTACGGCTGCCCAGTGGGGATGGATTCTCTACGTATCCATTGTGGGAACCGTTCTCCCTTTTGGTCTCTTTTTTGTGGGGGTAAACTACGTCCGCTCCACACGGGCATCCATTACGGCAACCCTGGAACCGATCTCCGCAGGCCTGTTTGCCTACCTCTTTATTGGTGAATCCCTCCAACCCCTGCAGATGGCAGGGGGCGCCATGGTGGTGGCAGCCATTGTCGTGCTCCAGCTGAAAAGAGAGCGGGATGAATTGTCTCCTGAAAATATCAGACAAACAGGGTAATATTGGACCGGGAAGCAATTTCCAGAAAGGTCGCCGCGCCTCCCACTTCTATTTCGTCCATGAGGTCCTCTCTCTTGACGCCCATGACATCCATGGTCATCTGGCATCCGATCAGTTTGACGTCTGATTCAATGCATGTATCGAGAAGTTGAGAGATGGTTAACACATTCTGGTCTTTCATCCATTTTTTCATCATCATGGTGGCCATGGCCGTCATTCCCGGCAGGACACCGATAATATTGGGCACCGGCATGGGCATGGCCGGATTGGCCAGGGGCGGAACCTTGAGGTTCTTGTTCTTCTTCTTGTTGATGATGTCGAGCCCGTAAAAGGTGAAGAATATGGATGCCTCAATATCCATGGCCGCGCAGCTGGCAGCCAGAAGTAACGGGACATAGGCCATATCCATAGTTCCTTTGGATGCGACGAAAGCCGCCCGATTCTGTTCACCCTCTGCTTCGATTGCTTCCTTTACTTTCCTGTCAACCAGGGTGTCCATCTGTTCCTTTACGGTTTTTTCAATAAAAGCTGCTATTTCCTTATCCATGATGTCCCTCCTGTGATTTCTAAAACGCCTTTTTCCATTTCGAGCTTTTTACCTTATACATAAAATTCCGGGGACACAATAAATTATTGACAACTGGCTTCAGTCACCACATTATGCCTCTGAAGAAATGAATAATTTATTGTGTCCCCGGAATTATTTAATGTATGGGGGCTACCGCGAAAGCGAGGCAGGTCCAGACGGCGTGGGAAATAACCACCGGCCAGAGGGTTCCCAACCGCCAGTACATGAACCCCCAGAACAGGCCGGCAATCCCTGCCGCACCCACGAGCATGAAATTTAAAGAAGAGATATGCACGGCCGCGTAAAGAACGGAACTGACAATCCACCCCTTGAAATCCCCCATATGAAGGCCCAGGCGGCGTTGAAGAAATCCCCGCCAGAAAATTTCCTCTGATGGACTGGTAACAAAAAGCAACAAAAGACAAATGGCCCATCCGGGAGTGTTGTCTCCTTTGGCATAGATGGCATCCACCTGGTCATGGGCAAAAGGGAAAAGGATGTTTGAAATGGCGTTTCCCGCCAGGAAAATACCATAAAGGCACACTGCCGACAAAATTCCCCACAGGATTGCGCGACCCGTCAACTCCTTTAACGGCAGTGGCCACCCCCCAAAGACCACCGCAAGAACAGCCAGGCATGGGGCCGACAGGCTGATTTTGATCCAGAAGTTGCCATAGGGCACAAAAAAGGCGAAAAACCAGCAGACGGCAGCGACGGCCATACACAATATCAGCGGGCGCAAATCCATCCCCTTTTTGTTTATTTGAAACATCTTTCCAGAAGAATGGAAATCAGGAGAAGGACCCCGAATGCCGTATCCAGCTTG
>JABGPV010000263.1 GCA_018644785.1 Deltaproteobacteria bacterium
CCCCTACGGTGTGGCGGTGGATCTGGGAACAACCCATATAAACCTTTCGCTGTATGAACTTTCCGGCGGCCAATGTCTGGGAGGTCGTTATGGTCTCAATCCCCAGATGGGCTTTGGTTCAGATGTCATGACACGATTGGTGGCTGCCTCCGAATCTCCGAAGCAAGCGAGGACCCTGGGCCAACAGGTCGTCAAGGCAATTGGCGAAGGGCTATTGGATATCGCCACCCGGGAAGGAATCAATCTTCAGCAAGTGGTGCGTCTAATTCTGGTTGGCAATACAGCAATGCTGGCACTGTTATCGGGAAGGAATTATGGGCTGCTGCTTCAGCCGAGCCATTGGATGAGTGCCATTGATTGCCTCCCGACGGATACTGAATCCTGGGCTGAGTCATGGGGCATCCATCCCCAGGCGAGGATAGAGGTGATACCGCCTCTGGGGGGCTTTGTGGGTTCCGATCTGCTGGCCGGCGTTATGACGACACATCTGACGGAAAATGGGGGTGGCAGCCTTTTCATTGATTTTGGCACCAATTCAGAGATAGCCCTATGGGATGGACAAGTTTTGTGGGTCACTTCTGCGGCCGGAGGCCCTGCTTTTGAGGGAAGTGGCATTAGCTGCGGGCTGCCGGTGGCGCCAGGGGCCATTTATCGCGTCAGCTTGAAGGATGGGACACTTGATTATGCGATCATAGCCGGCAGTGAACCTCATGGTCTCTGTGGGTCAGGCCTGGTGGACCTCATTGCCAACCTGATCAGATCCGGCAGTCTAACCCACATGGGACGGTTTGCGCCAGCTGTTCCCAAAGAGGGGTTTGCGCTTATACGAGACAAGCGGGACATGGTCTTAACCAAACGGGACGTGGACGTATTTCAGCGCGCCAAGGCGGCCGTTGGCGTAGGTATAGAAGTTTTGTTGGCGCAGGCAGGTATGGGGGGCAAGGATTTACGGCGCATTTGTGTTGGCGGCGCTTTTGGCCGTTTCCTGGATGTTGCCAACGCTCAGGAGATTGGGCTGTTGCCGATGATTCAGCGTGATCTTGTTGAACTTTGCGGAAACACGGCCTTGGCCGGATGTGAGGACATGCTCATGTCGCCTGCTGTTGTTGAGCGTTTGAAGAGCCTTGGAAATGAGGCAAGAGTTATTAATTTATCCCAATGTCTTGATTTTGATGATATCTTTTTGGAAAATCTGTATCTTCAACCCATGTGAGAAAAGTGAACAATGAAAAAGCCATTGCTTGGCCAACACGATTACTTAGATGCCTTTATCAAAACAGCCCAGTATCTCGCCGGTCTCACAACCCAACAGGATATGTGGGGTGAAACAGGGAAAGTGCTGGTCAACTTTTTTGGTGCGGATCTGTGTGTCTTTGGAGAACGCCGAGCAGATGGGGAAATACAAGGTCACCATTGGACCTTCTCCGATCAAGTTTCCAACCGGAGGAACCTTGGAACGGAGACAAAGGAAGCCATTGCTGAGGTGCTGGAGAGTAGCTTCCTCACATCGCAGCTTATTTTTACTCCCGATCTTCTCTCGGCAGCATTCTTGCCGATCACACAGAAAAGTCAGGTCACCGATGTAATGCTGGTGGGACACAAAATATCCGGGCCAATTCCGAAGGAACTGCTCAATGTCTATTTGGCTATGGCTCGTCTGATTGGTACAACCGCCGAGGGCCTGGCTTCAGAGATAGAATTGAGGAAACATCGCGATCATCTAGACGAGTTGGTAAAAGATCGTACCATTGAGCTAACGAAAACCAACGCACAACTTCAACAGGAAATCATTGAGCGTAAGCAGGTGGAAGGGAAGCTCAGGGGAAGCGAGGCAGGACTCCAAATGGTGAACGAGGAACTGGAGCGCCTTTCGAACATCGATGGGTTGACAGGTTTATACAACCGCCGATTCTTTGATGCGGCCCTGGATCGGGAATGGAAACGGCACCAGCGCAACAGGTTCCCCTTTTCCCTGATCCTTTGCGACATTGATTACTTCAAGAAATTTAACGATTCCTACGGTCATCAGGCAGGTGATGAATGCCTTCAGGACATAGCCGAAGCCATCACCATGGGCTCCGGGCGCAGCTCAGATGTCGCCGCCCGGTACGGGGGCGAGGAGTTCGTTGTCATCCTGCCCGAGACCGGCACGCAGGGCGCACTCAAGGCCGCGGAGACCATCAGGCGGAAGATCAGGGCGCTGAAGATCCCCCACAAAAACGCGGTTGGGCGGGGTGTGGTGTCTGTGAGTTTCGGTGTAGCGACCATGATTCCGGAAAAGGACGTTGAGCCATCAATCCTTGTGAACCTGGCGGACAAGGCGCTCTACGCAAGCAAGGAAGCCGGCAGAGACAGGGTCACGGCATGGCCGATGGAAGGCGTAGGCGGTGATAATTAATCTTCCCCTCGTTCCCATGCTCTCAGTGGGAACGCATTTTCAGAGTGCTCCGCGTTCCTTTTCTTTTAGGCTCTAAGTCTACAATTGTCCCAACGGGCCCTTTCAGGGCTGAAAATAAAAAGCATCAACTTATTTGCCATACGATAAGCTATTTTTCCTTGACAGGTATATATGGAAATGTCACTATCAGTCGCAAAAACAGTACATTGTATGTCATAATTATGGTGTAAATAACGCCACGAGAGGGTTGAGCTTGATTTTCAAACGAAAGATTGAAGCGGAACTGATGCGCTGGAAAAAATCTGCCCACAGGAAGCCGATTGTATTGAGAGGCGCCAGGCAGGTTGGGAAAACATTCGTCGTCAATCGCTTCGCCGAAAATTTTGATCATTTTATCGACATCAATCTTGAAAGGCCGAGGGAGCGGGATCTTTTTTCTGATTTCAATACCGGCCGGGATCTTGTTGAACGGATTCTCCTTTATAAAGGTCAAAGAGTGAACATACAGAGCACCCTGCTGTTCATTGATGAAATTCAACATTGTGCGGAAGCGATCCAATCACTCAGATACCTCAGGGAAGATGTAAAAGATCTTCACGTCATTGCCGCCGGGTCACTTCTGGAGGTTTTCTCAAAAAGGGAAGGTTTTTCTTTTCCAGTGGGCAGGGTCAAGCATCTTTTCATGTTCCCGATAACATTTATGGAATATCTTGAAACGCAAAATGCCCCTCTTGCGGAAAAGCTGTTGCAACCGGATATCTTGAAAGACGCTTCCCTTCATGGGTTGCTGCTTGACGCCTTCAACACATACGCGTTCGTGGGTGGTATGCCGGAGGCCCTTGCCGCTTTTGGAGAAGCGGGATCTTATTCGGCGGTAAGGGAAATTTATGACGCCATTTTCATGGGGTACATCGAAGATGTGGAGAAATATTCAAATCTGGCAAAGGCAAAATACCTGACCCATGCCATAGACAGGGCTCCCCTCTACGCAGGAGAACGTATTACCTATGAAAAGTTTGGAGAGTCTTCTTTTCGATCGAGGGAAATGAAAGAAGCCTTTGATGTGCTCGAACGCGCCCTGCTCCTTTACAGGGCAAAACCTTCCGTGTCAACCCGGATCCCGATTATTGAAAAACTGCGTAAAGCGCCAAAGCTTTTTTTCCTTGATGTGGGCCTGGTGAATTACAGGGTTGGCTTCAATACGTTTTTCAAGAAGCAATCCCTGGATAATATGTACCAGGGAAAGATATCGGAACAGGTCGTGGCGCAGGAAATCGTGGCGCAAACATTCAGATCGCCATCGCTCCATTTCTGGATTCGAGAAAAGGGGGCTGCCGAAACGGATTTTCTCTACCCCTTTAAAGATCTGATCATTCCCATGGAAGTGAAGAGTGGCAAGACGGGCAAACTGAAATCCCTGCACCTGTTCATGGAAAAAAGTCCTCACCCCCATGCCCTTCGCATCTATTCCGGAAAACCCCGCGCCGATCAGGTGACGCTTCCATCGGGAAAAAAGTACCACCTCTATTCCATTCCCTATTACCTGTTGTCAAGACTTGATGACGTCATTGAATGGTTTGTATCCGGACATCTGATTTGAACCCTTTTTTGTTTCGCAATATCTTTTATGGAATATTACACCATCCGTTCCAATTCCCGCATCTTTTCATCCAATCGCTTGGCTGAGACCGGTATGGAAGTCTTCAGTTCCTGAGCAAAAACAGAAATCTTATATTCTTCCACCATCCAGAAAAATTCTTCAAAAGCACGTCTTTTTTCAGGGGAAGCCCCCGAAGTCATGTGCGAGAGATTCCTTATAAGGACTGCCTTCAGGGGTGCAAGGAGCGCTTCCTTTTCCTGATCTTTATCCGGGTTATAGGCACCCCGTTCGGTCCTGATTTCAAGGGCTCTGAGATACCTGGGCACATGGGCCAGATGGGCCATGTCATAGCGTTCCAGAAAATCCTGGGGAACCAGTGCCCCCATCTCCGTCAAAAGGCGTTTGCACAAACTTGCAGCGGGAGGGTTGTTTCTGTTTTTAATTTCCCTTTGATGGATGAACTGTATCGCGTGATGGTAAGCGGAAAGAACCTGGCCCGTAAGTTCCATTAACCGTTTGCCCGTTGGAAAAATATCAAGGGCAGCGGACTGAGCGGCCTCTTTGAACGCGGTTTCAGTTCGAATATCGCGATCAAAAAACCGGGTCATAAGCGTTTCAAACATGGCGGCTTCCACGGATTTCGGCCCACCGAAATCAACGGTTTTCGAAGATAGATGTGAGGGTATTTTGAGGTCTCTTTTGAGCAGTTTGAGCTCTTTTCTAAAGTTGAGCATGAACAGTTTCCTGATGCCGCGCCGGTGGGATTCAAGGGCTTCCTGCCGGTTTCTGAAAAGGTGGATTTCAACACTGTTTTCAGAGGGTGAAAGGGCGGGGAAGGCCACAAGAGCGGGGGTCAGGGAAACGGTTTCCGGAAGGGTTTTGAAAGACCATGATACGATGCCCTGTTTTTCCCACTGAGCCGTCGCTTTTCGCCAGACGTCGGGTTGTTTTTCAGTCTGTTTCTTGTCGACTCCCGGTAGTCTGCTCAGGATAGACGTATCCCTTGCGGATTTCAATTCCCGGTTTTGATGGTCCCTGATGGAAACCCGCATTTGCAGGTGTTCGGGAATATCCGAATCCGCCCACGCGACCGCTGGAATATCCACTCCGAAGCGTTTGTAGATAAAGCTTCCAAGGGTCGAAATCAGCGGATCCGAGGATTTTTCCATCTCGGACAGGATGATTTCAACGGTGCCGGAGACGGGCACGAGCTGTTTTCGATGGCGCTTGGGCAAGCCTTTAATGAGGGCGGTGATTTTTTCCCGAAATAGACCCGGGACCATCCACTCCAGTTGATGGGGCGACACTTGGGAGGCCTGATTTAAGGGCACTTTGAGTGTGACCCCGTCATCCGGTTTGCCGGGCTTAAACTTATAAGAGAACTTGAAGGCGCCGTTTCCCACGTTCATTTCATCTGGGTACTGGGCGACCTCTTCCGGGTCGGGAATTTCGTCGATGACATCGGATTTCGTCATTTTGAGAAAGTCGTCATTTCCCCGTTTTCTGATGTGTTTTTCAAGTGTGCGGATGTCGTACATGCCCGGGAGCCGCGATGAATAGAATGCTTCCATAAGTTCATCGCTGACCCGAATGCCCCGCCGTCGAACTTTCTCTTCCATTTGGGTGATTTCTTTGATGAGGGTTTGGTTATGAACCAGGAAACTGAATTTTTTATTCATGTTCCCTTCGACCAGGGCAGATCTGACAAAGATTGCATGAGACATTGACGGATCGATGGGTCCATATGACACGGAGCGATTTGAAACGATGACCAGACCGTACAGGCTGACCTGTTCATATGCTCGGACCTGTCCCGCTTTCTTTTCCCAATGGGGATTGGAATAGGTGGATTTACACAGGCTGCCGCCCAGGGTTTCCAGCCATTCCGGATCTATTTTTGCGGCGGTTCTGGCAAAGAGCCTCGATGTTTTGACCATATCCACGGCCACGATCCAATCCGGACTTTTGTTAAACAGGGTGGACCCGGGAAACAGCATGGCTTCCCTTCCCCTGGCCGCCAGGTAAATATTTTTCTCTTTTTTAACGGCGATATTGGACAAATAACCGCTTAGAACCGACTGGTGAATGGCGGCATAACGGTCTTTCACGTTCTTTTGGTTCTGCTTGTTTTCATTTCTGATCCCCTGGGACTTGAGAATATTGGAGATCTGTTCATGGATATGGTGCCATTCCCGCATGCGGACAAAAGATAGGAAATGCGCTTTACAGAATTTTCGCATTTTGTTCTGGGTCCGCAGGGTCTTAAAGGAACGGTGGTATTGGCGCCAGATATTGAGCAGTGTGATAAAGTCAGAACCCGAATCCATGAATTGTCTGTGGATCTGATCCGCCTGGGCCGCTTTTTCAAGGGGCCTCTCCCTGGGATCCTGAATACTCAGGGCCGATGCGATAACGGCCACATCATATACACAGCCCTTGCTTTCCGCTTCGAGGATCATGCGGGAGATTTTCGGATCGATGGGCATCTTGGACATCATCCGGCCTCTGAGCGTCAGGACCGGTTCACCTTTTCTTCGAATTACGGCCCCCAGCTCCACCAGCAGGTCAAACCCGTCTTTGATGCTCCTGGGGTTGGGTTTATCCAGGAATGGAAAGGCGGCAATTTTTCCTAGCTTCAAGGAAATCATGCGAAGGATGACTTCCGCAAGATTGGATCTGAGGAT
>JABGPV010000264.1 GCA_018644785.1 Deltaproteobacteria bacterium
CGCTGCCGAACATCTTTTTGAACTGGCGATAATAGACGCTTTCCGGAAGGTTTTGAATGGCCAGGTCGTATATGGACGTCTGAAAGCGAAGATTCGGCAGCTTGGCGGCGAAACCCAGGGTCATCAGGCAGACCAGGGTCAGGACCAGGACCGGATGCCTGAGCACAAATCGAAGTTGATACCCGGAATTGAGCAAGCCCATTAGCCCTGTCATGAAACGCCCTGCCTTTTAAAGATCCGCCCCGTTTTCTCCGGACCCATTCATCAGCACCTGCTCAGCCCTTTCAAGGGCCGCATCAAGGGCTTCTTTCTGGACCGGCTTATGAATGAAATCCGTTGCCTTCAAATCCAGCGCCTTCTTCTCCAGCTCCTTATCCCCGTGTCCGGTGATAACAATCACCACGGCATCCGGGGAAATCGCCTTAATCCGTTTCAGCACTTCAAAGCCATCCATACCCGGCATCTTGATGTCCGTGAACACAATGGCAGGGTTTTCCGCTTCAAACACCACAATACCGTCTTCGCCGTTTTCAGCGGTCAGGACTTCAAAGCCATAGGCCTCCAGAAAGAGCTCGAACATGGCCAGTGTGGGTTTTTCATCATCAATAATCAAGACCTTATGGTTCAAATCAATTGCTCCTTCAAATCAATTTCTACTTCAAATCAGGCACTCATGTGCGGTAACAACACCACAAATGTGGAGCCGATTCCCGTTCCACTGTGAACGCGGATCTCGCCCCCGTGTTCCACCACAATTTCATAAACAATGGCCAGCCCCAGGCCCATACCCTTTCCCACTTCCTTGGTGGTGAAAAAGGGCTCAAAAATCTTGTCCCGGGCATAACGGGATATCCCCACCCCCGTATCCGAAACCGCTACCGCCACCCACCCCTTTTGTGAAAATGAGCGAATACTGATCCGGGCCTTAACGCCTTGATGAAAGGTTTCCCGCTTCTGGACAATGGCATCACGCCCATTGCTCAGAAGATTGAAAAATACCTGTTCCAGGCGGTTGTTACTGGCGCGGACCGGCGGAATTTTTTCCCCCGGAAGAAACCTCAACGCAATATTCTGAAGCTTCAACTGCTGACCGAAAATCTTTACAACATTCATAACGGGGTCGTTAATGACAACCTTCTCCCGGCTGAAATCCGCTTTTCTGGCAAATTCCCGAAGCCGTGTGATGATTTCCGAGGCCCTTCCTACCTGGGCGCTCACCTCTTTGGCCACCTGCGCCAGTTTCTCCGGCGAGATTACCCGGCCTTTTTCCAGCATCAAAATCAAAAAATCGTTTCCCATCTTGATGGCATTCAACGGCTGATTGAGTTCGTGCGCCATTCCCGCAGACATTTCCCCCAGGCTCTTCATTTTGCTGGCCTGAATCAATTGCGCGTCCGTTTCCATGCTTTCCGTCACATCGTTGGTGGCCAGAATAATGACTTCCCGGTCCTGGTACGTCCCCGGACAGGCCCGCACATTCACGTAAAAGGGCCGATTCCCTTTTCGGTGGTGCCGTGCCCTGTAGCTCAGCATACACATGCCGGCCACGGCCTTTTCTCCTGATGCCACATCTTCCCAATCCCCGTATTCGAAAGTTCCCAGGTCTTCAAATGGCCGGTTGATCAATTCCTCCCGGGTATACCCGTAAGTTTCGGCTGCCGCAGGATTGGCATCCAGTATTATAAACCTGTTGCGGCTGACCACAAACACCGGGTTGGGACCGCTGTCAAAAAGAGAGCGGTATTTCGCCTCGCTTTCCTTAAGCTGCTCACGGGAGGCGCGGATGGATGCGGTCATGTGATTGAAAGCATCGGCCAGTTGTTCGATTTCATCGCCCCGAAAGCGTTTGCCCGCACTGAAAGCGGTAAAATCCGCCGGTTCCTCCTCCAGATTACCCCGGCTTATATCTTTCGCCCTTCGAATGAGTTCTCCCATGGGCCGGGTGATGTATCCGGAAAGCCAGCGGGCAATGCCGAAAAAAATGATGACAATGACGGAGATAAACCCCAGGAAAGTGATACGAAGCCGACTGACAATCTCATCAATATACCCTTTTCGCAACCCCACGTGGACAACACCGATTTTCGACCCGCCCTCTTCCACGGGAAACGTGATATCATAAGCAGATTTATCGCCGAAAGAAACTGCTTCAATACCTTGGGTCCGCCCGGGGTCCAACCGTTCCGCATCAAGCATCGCTTCGGGAAAACCGCTTGAAAAGGTATGGCCCAGAACTTTTCCCTCCAGGTCCAGAACAAACATGTAGGAAATGAGCGACTCACGGTTTCCAAGCCGGGAGGCGTCGAAAAGCACCCGGCTCAATGCTTCCCTGTTTGCTGTGAGGACATGGGTTCCGCTCTCTTCCGCAACATCTTGAGCAATACCCACCCCCCGCTGTTCCATTCGCGTGATGAGACTTGAAACCAGCACCCATCGGGCCACCAGAGCAATACCAACGCTCACAAGCAAAATCACCGCCACGGAGGCAAAAAATATCTTGTTTTTGTGGCTCAATCGGTTCAGCAGAATCATGGAACCCTCAAGGTGTATCCTTCTTAAGTTCTTTTTCGGCCATGGCGGTTAAAACAAATTTCTGAACTTTCCCGCTACGCGTCATGGGGAAATCGTTCACGATTTTGAAATGACGCGGCCGCATCCCTTCCGCCACATGAACATTTGAAAAAGCCACCAGATCCCGCTCATCCACTTGAACGTTTTCTTTCAGCTTGACCCAGGCGACCACCTCCTGCCCCTTTTCCAGGTGAGACACACCGAACACCTGCACTTCCGACACATCCGGGTGCTGGTAAAGACATTCCTCCACTTCCACGGGATAAATCTCAATATCATCCCTCACAATTACATCTTTCAAACGACCGGTTATTTTGAAATACCCGTGTTCATCCATTTCCCCCAAATCACCCGAATGGAACCATCCGTCCCGATCAACCGCTGCAGCCGTGGCCCCCGGCATGCGATAATATTCCTGCATGAGAAACCCTCGGGTGCAGAGTTCCCCTTGTGTATGGGGGGCAAGGTCTTCACCCGTCCGGGGATCCACAATTTTCACCTCATTACACGGTAGCGGAGTCCCGATGGTTCCCACCCGCAGGGAGAGGGGATCATCGGGGTGGGTCATGGTAATCCATGAAGAGGTTTCGGTAATGCCGTAAGCCACCGTGAGGTCGGAAACCCCGATTTCTTCCACCAGCCGCTTCATGAGTTCCATGGGACAGGGGGCTCCGCCCACAATGCCAGTACGAACCGTGCCCCACCGGTCTTTTGTGAAAGCATGGTGCTCCAGAAGCGCGATAAACATGGCGGGAGATCCATAAATGGCGGTACACTCCTCACTGAAAACAGTATTGAGCACCTTGACCGGATCGAAGGTCTCGGAAGGCACAACCAGGGCCGCCCCGCGTATAAGACCGGAGAGGGCAATACACGTATTGCCGAACATGTGAAAAAGCGGGAAAAACAGGCAGAGACGGTCTGCTTCGGTAATTTTCTGCCGCTCGGTGGAACAGAGCGATTTGTTGATTAACCCCAGGTGATCCACCACTACCCCTTTGGGTTTGCCCGTCGTACCCGAGGTGTACATGATGGCCACGGGATCCTGGGGGCGAACAGCTGCCACCATTTGCCGGATCTTTTCAGGTTTCACCGTTTCCCCCCTGCTGATCAGTTCCAGCCAGGGAATCCCAACCGCCGCGGGTCCGGGGGAGATCACAATGATGTTTTCAAGGGAGGGGATTTCAATTACAGAGGTCTCTTCCGCCAACTCCCCTGAAACCATTAAGGCCTCGCATTCCGCCTGTTCCAGGATGTATTTCAGGTCCTCAGGAGCGGCCCCCGGATCAACGGGAACAAAGACAGCACCCAATTTCGCTATGGCCAGCATGGAAATGAGCCACTCCGGAATATTGGCCGCCCATATGGCCACATGATCGCCCCGTTTGACCCCCAGGCCCGCCAGACCGAAAACCACCTGATCCACCTGCCATGAGAGCAGTTGATAGGTATACCGGGTCCCCTTTTCCCTATGAATCAGCGCATCGCGTTCGGGGTAGCGCTCTGCTATCGTTTCCAGCATCCCGCCGATGGTGTCGTTAATCATTTCCATGATGCCGTCTCCTTTTTTGAGGTATACCCAGTACCCCTTTCATTTAATCCGAGTCCAATACAAGGTCAACTGTTTTCCCGCTTTCCATGCACCAGATCGATCACCGTGACTTCCGGGGGCGCCAGGAACCGCATGGGCGGCCCCCATGTGCCGGAACCGGGATTCACATACAGAAAGCCGCCCGTTGCCAGTTCAAGTAGTCCCGCATCGATGGGGTACAACATCTTGATGAGCAGGGTGAAAGGGAAAATCTGCCCCCGATGGGTATGCCCGGATAATTGCAGATCAAACAGGCCCTTTGACGCCTCATCCAAGAGTGGCCGGTGTTTTAAAACCACCACGAACCGATCCGTCGGCCATTTCGAAAGCAACTGTTTTTCCGGTAACTTTCCGTAATGGCCGAACCGGTTAGCCGTTAGATCATCCACACCTGCGATGACCAGAATACCGGGAATATCAAAGGTCTCATTGATCAACAGGGTCAATCCGGCTGTTTTACAGAATTTTCGGGCTCTTTCGATTCCCACATAGTATTCGTGGTTTCCGTTGACGGCATATTTCCCATAGGGCGGTTTGATCTCCTGAAATTCCGCTGCCAGATCTTCGATACCATCGACCTGTCCGTCCAGCAGGTCGCCGGTGGAAACCAGGATATCCGGTTTGGCAGCACGCACCACGTTCAGGATACGTAAAAGCTGCTTTCTTCCCATGATCAGCCCCAGATGCACATCAGAAATCTGAACAATCCTGAATCGACCCACTTCTTTCGGGATTTTGGGAGATTTTATGACAATATGTTCTGTCTGAATGCTAATGGCCTCGATCTGGGCATACACGCCTAAAACAAAAGCCGTCCCCAGACAAAGGAAAAAAACGGCTTTTGGAGAGAGCTTCCCGTTAATTGAGCGACGTCCGGTCGCCAGGGACACCAGAAAAACAACTCCCCGGTAAATATCCAGGAACAATGCCGCCGCAACAAAGAGAAACAGGAAGCCCATCCAGGTGTAACCCACATACGCCAACACCCGGGCCAGGGACTCCATTCCCTGCCGCTCAACCATACGGACCAGGATGGGACAAACGACCATCCCCCCCATGAACAGACCCAAGGGGACTGCCACCCCTTTGTGAAATTGAAATGCCCGCCTGGCCATCCAGAAGGCAAGGAAATGAAGAGATCCGTAGAGGGTAATGAAAACACTTAGAAAAATGGTCATTCGCACTGACAGACACCTTTTTTAAAATTTCGGGAGAGGTGTTTATTGAATAATCAGGTCCTGGACCAGTTTTCCATTTTCAAGCCATCGATCCGCCCAAAATGCTTTTCGTTATTGGTAACGATGGTCAGGTTATGGGACATGGCGGTTGAGGCCAGGATGAGATCAAAATCATCCAGCGGCTTTCCAGTCTTTTCGAGACCTGATTTCAACACACCGAAGATCTCAACCAGTTCCCGGCTGACAGGTATGATTTCAAATGTGTTTTCAATTGTTTTTATTTTTACGAGATTGTTGGCAATCTTTTTGGATTTATAGGCGCCATAATACAACTCCATCAGGGTGATGGCACTTATTTTGATGGGGTCGTGGAGGTGGCGTCTAAGATTCCGGCGTACAGCTTCATGGGCTTTCAAGCTGTAAATGATCATGTCGGTATCAAGCAGATACATTTTAGAACCCACCGGATAATTTTTTGGAGTTTAACCGATCCCTTTTAATATCATCAATGATTTCTTCAGGATCTCTATCATCCTGCCAGGAGCCGCCCAGGTCCAGAAGAACCTGCGCCGGTGGTTTCGCTGCACCTTTCATTTTTCCTCCGGCAAGGTAACCTTTCAATAAGTAAAGAACCTGCTGGCTTATGGATCGGTTTTCCGAATCTGCCAGGGCCTTTATCCGACCATAGAACTCCTCGTCTATATTCTTGATCTGCAAATTCGCCATAAAACGCACCTCCATGCACTTTTCATGAAATACTACTCCTTTTTCATGATAAGCACAACAGGTTTTTCATTTAACAAGTGTCCATCCAAATCACCTGGTTTTGGGAAAACGAGCAGATTGCCGCTTACATGAAGGTTTGTCTGTTTTTCTGTATTGCATAAAAAACCACCGGCACGATCACCAGGGTAAAAAGGGTTGACGCGAAGAGCCCGAAAATCAAGGCCCATGCCAGCCCCGAAAAGATGGGATCCAGGGTGATGGGCCAGGCCCCCAGGGCCGTGGTGGCGGCGGTCAGCAAAATGGGCCGCAGTCTAATAGCACCGCTTTGCAAAATGGCCTCCCGAAGGGCTATCCCTTTTTTTACAGCGCCGTTTACAAATTCAATGAGTACCAGGGAATTTCGAATGACAATGCCTCCCAGGGCGATCATGCCGATCATGCTGGTGGCGGTGAAAAAGACCGGGTTGTCAAAACCTCCCACGGGATCCGCCAACAGCAGATTGAGCAGCCAGAAACCCGGCATGATGCCGATGAGGGTCAAGGGAACCGACAGCATGATCAGAAGGGGCATGAAAAATGAATTCATCTGGATCACCAGCAG
>JABGPV010000265.1 GCA_018644785.1 Deltaproteobacteria bacterium
GGGTGGGGGTGAAAAAGGAGCGGGAGCCGTCTTTGCCAAAAGGGAAAATGGAGGGTGTTGAGCGTAGCGTATACGACATCATCGGAAATTATCCCATCCATATTGACCAGATAGCACGCACAGGCGCTATGGATGCGGGCCAGGTGGCCATGATTTTACTTAAAATGGAATTGAACGGAACCATTCGCCAACTCCCTGGGAAAATGTATGTGCGAAATTAAACCTGATGACGTCGTAAAAAGTCCCATCTACTGCGTTGCAGTGATTTTTCAGAATCTCAACATACTGCATTGTATGCCTACGATCCTGAAAAACCACTACGCCTTGTATATGGAACCTTTTACAACGCCATCATAGATAGATTCGCGACTTTTTACGAAACCATCAAACCTTATTGAATTGACTTTATAAAAACCAAGACTGGAACGAAAGAATGCCGAAAAACCTTCTCATCATCGAATCACCGGCCAAAGCCAGGACCATCAAAAAATACCTGGGGCCCGATTTCAAAATCATGGCCTCCGTGGGGCATGTGAAAGACCTTCCCGTCAGCAAACTGGGTGTTGATATTGATAAGAATTTCCGACCCGACTATGTCACCATTAAAGGAAAAGGGAAAGTCCTCAAAGATCTAAAAGCCGCCGGAAAGACCGCTGACGCCATTTATCTGGCGCCTGATCCGGACCGTGAAGGGGAGGCCATTGCATGGCATGTGGCCCAGGAGTTGGGCAAGGGAAAAAGTGAACGGAAAATCTATCGGGTACTCTTTAACGAACTCACCAAGAAGGCCATTCAGGAGGCGGTTAAGTCACCCAAAACCCTGGACCAGAATAAATTCGAATCTCAGCAGACCCGGCGTATTCTGGATCGGCTGGTGGGTTATCAAATCTCCCCGCTTCTTTGGAAGCGGGTTAAACGGGGGTTAAGCGCCGGCCGCGTTCAATCCGTAGCCGTTAAAATGATCTGCGACCGGGAGAGGGAAATCCAGGCTTTTGAACCCCAGGAATACTGGTCCCTGACAGCTCACCTGAAAGCCACAGAACCCCCTCCTTTGAAGCTAAATTTTTCCAATATAAAGGGAAAAAGACAGATCTCGCCAATAAAGAACAGACTTTTGGCATCGTTTCCGAGATCCAGGGTCTTCCCTTTGAAGCCTCAAACATCACCCAAAAACGGACCAAAAAGAATTCACCCCCGCCATTTATCACGAGTCTCTTGCAGCAGGCAGCCTTCAGCAGGTTGCGTTATTCCGCTAAAAAGACCATGTCCGTTGCTCAGAGGCTCTACGAGGGGGTTTCCCTGGGAAAAAAAGGCCTTGTGGGTCTTATTACCTACATGAGGACCGATTCCTTTAACCTGTCAAATGATGCCATCGATCAAGCGCGCACATACATTGAAAAGGCGTTTGGAAAAGATTTTCTACCGGATAAGCCCAATCGTTTCAAAAGTCGCAAAGGGGCCCAGGAAGCCCACGAAGCCATTCGGCCCACTTCCGTAGACCTTTCACCCAAAATCATATCCAGATATTTGAACCGGGATCAGTTGGCCCTCTATGAATTGATCTGGAAACGGTTCGTGGCTTGCCAGATGAGCCCCGCACAGCTGGACAAAACCCAGGTGGAAATCAAGGCCGGAAACGCCGGGTTTCGCGCCACCGGCTCGGTCATGGTTTTCAAGGGATTTACCATCCTTTACCAAGAACGAAAAGAAACACCAAACGCAAAAACCAAGCAGCAGAATGGTGCGGACACCCTACTGCCGCCTTTAACAAAGGAACAGATTCTGACCCTCATGAAACTGGATCCGGCACAACATTTTACCCAGCCGCCCCCGCGGTTCACGGAAGCTTCCCTGGTCAAGGCACTTGAAGAAAACGGCATTGGCAGGCCCTCCACCTATGCTGCTATCCTGGCCAATATCAGTGGAAGAGAGTACGTGTCCGTGGAAAAAAGACGTTTCATCCCCACTGAACTGGGGTTTCTGGTGACGGATCTCCTGGTCAAGAATTTCCCCGATGTGCTGAATACAGCTTTTACAGCACAGATGGAAAACAATCTGGATCAGATCGAGCGGGGCAAAGAGAAGTGGACCGATGTGCTCAAACGATTTTATGCTTCCTTTGAAAAAGACCTGGATAAAGCCACTGAAGGGATGAAGGGTGAGGTGTTGACAGACATCACCTGCGAAAAATGCCAGCGCCCCATGGCCATTAAATCCGGTCGAAACGGCATTTTTCTGGCCTGTACCGGTTATCCCGAATGCCGAAATACCGCCAATTTCACCCGGAGTGAAAAAGGAAAGATTATTATTGAGGACACCCCCGATGCGGGGGAGGAAAAGGGAACCTGTGAGAAATGCGGCAAACCCATGGTCACCAAAAACGGCCGCTATGGGCCCTTTGTGGCCTGCTCCGGGTATCCGGATTGCAAAAACATCTGGGCGCCGGACCCGGTAAGCACCGGCGTACCATGCCCCGAAGACGACTGCTCGGGGACCCTGGTGGAAAAAACCTCCAAAAAAGGTAAGAAATTTTTTGCCTGCAATCAATATCCCAAATGCCGATTTGCCACCTGGGATGAACCTTACGACGGCGTTTGCCCCAAATGCGGCACGCCGGTACTGAACATCAAACGACCCAAAAAAGCCAATGGTCCCCTTGTGGCCTGCAGAAAAAAAGGGTGCGGGTTCAAGAAACCCCTTTCCACATATTCACATAAGACCGATTAAGGCTGTCCCCCCTTCCTCCGCATTTTACGGGCCGCTTCTTTCCATCCCTTTCGCTTTTTTCCTTTGGATTTTCTTGAAGGATCCGGATCTCTTTGAGGGTCCAGGATGAATGAGCCCGGGGTCGCGGTTTTGAAACCCGCGTGGGGTTTTTGTTTTTTACCGACCTTCTTCTCCTCTTTTTCCTGGCTGTCTTTCGGTGGCAGGGGACCTGCAATAAAATGCGCTGGGATCTCCGGTGCCAGAAACAGGTCTCCAAAGGGAAAGATCAGCACGCCTTTTTTCCCTGCCGCAGCAGCGGGGATCTCCAGCAGCACCGGATGTTGATCGAGGCGGCGGCCCATGCGAAGGGCCATTTTTCGGTCGGGGGAAAGGGGGAAATATGAATTCTTTTTGGCTTTCAGGCCCCTTTCCATGGCCACGGGGTGTGCCCTTTTTCGAACGGGTGTATAAAGCAGGCCCGGCAATGGAAGGTCACTATCGGTGTTCAGGATCCAATGCCGCTCCTGAGACCGGATCCGGTCATCTTCAGGCTCAAAGAGTGCCCGGTCCCCACCCATCAGCATCTCATTAATATGGGAACGCCTTACATAGCGCCACCCGTTTTCCTCGTGAAGGGCTTTGAGCAGGTCTTTGTAACGCACAAACCCTTCTTCGTCGGGGATCAGCCCGAATTCATCCGGTCGATACGCCAGGATATAGGTCAGCATGCGACTGAGTTCAGTGACTTTTCTTTGTTGATGCCGTTTACTCAGATTTCGGTCTCCTACAAGTTTTCGGTCCTGGCCAGTTGGGCGATGACATGATCACGAATCTCACGGGGTGTGGGCAGCGGGCTTTTCATTTTCCCCCGGGAGATAAGGGGCATCAGGATTTCAAGCCTCTTCCCACCGCAGGAGCAAGGTTTCGGGGTTTTCCCCCGGGGTACCACCACTGTCCCCATACAGTCTTCACAGCGTATGACACTTTTGGATCCGGACCGCTTCCCCTTTTTGGCCAGCGGCTTGTTGTCCACTTCCACAATGTCCATTGAAAAATCGATGACCGGGGCAGCGGTAATGGCGGTGCCTACGCCGAAGGCATCGGCACAGTCCCGAAATTCCTGGATCCGGTATTCATCCAGACCTCCGCTGATAAAGAGTTTCACATGCTCAAACCCGCGAAGATCCAGCTCCCAGCGCACCTCTTCCATGATTTTCCTGAAATCCCCCCGTCTTGATTTCGGGGTATCCAGACGAACGGCATAAAGGTTTTTCCCCAAAGCTTTTGCGACATTTAAGGCTTCAAATTTTTCATCATTGTAGGTATCAATGAGGCTCACCCGCTTCACGTGGGGTTCAATAATGTCATGAAAGGCCCGGGTCGCTTCAACCGTGTCGCCCATAATCAGAATCAGGGCATGGGGCATGGTGCCGGAGGGCTCGATCCCCACCAGTTCCGCACCGAGACCCAGCGCAACACCATCACAACCGCCGATATAGGCGTTTCGTTCCACCATGGGCGCAATGGCGGGATGCACGCGACGGGCACCGAAACTGGTGAGTGGTTGGTCTCCAGCGGCCTTGCGGCAGCGGGCCGCCATGGTGGCGACCCCGGATGCCTGGCAGAGAAACCCCAACAGGGCGGTTTCGTATTGACCAAAATCAAGGTATTTACCGCGAATCTCCAGAACCGGCTGAAAGGGATGGATGAATGTTCCCTCCCGGGTGATGCGAACATCCACCGGCAAATCTTTCAGCAAGGCCACACATTCTTCCATGCCCGCTAGAACCGCCCATGGGTAGTCCCGTGGGAAATCCTTGGCCAGAAATTCAGCGGTCACGACCCGATCAATGCCTTTGGCCTTGAGAATTTCTCGGGTTCTCTCAAAATAGACATCGGTTACGAGACCATCCCGTATTTTCTGAGAGTTGGCTGTATGAATCAAAATTGACCTCCTTCTTAGCTACTTTGGCGGAGTCGGCATGTTTAGGGATCACTTTTGAGCGAGCCCCTAGCATCACCTGTTTGAGACTCTATGATACAGAGAATTGATTTTTTCGCAAGTGGCAGGGCCCAGAAAAATCAGCCCGTCAACATGATAAGCAGCATCAATATCAATAAAACATGGATCATCACAATGATTCGCTTGTTCAGATGGAAGTATTCATTCATCTTTTGTATCCGTCGAAGTCCCCCGCACAGTCTCCGGAACCTGTCCAGGGCGAGATAGCGATGGTTGTCCGACCGGGAATTCCCCTGAAATGCAAAGGACGGATAGACGGCGTAAAAATGGTTATCTGTGAGATCACGCAACATGTCATCAAAGGGTGTTTCCTGCCAGGAATCCTCTACCAGTCGCTGTGCAAAACCGGGGCTTATCACATAGGCGTGGCATAAACTGCGAAAATCAATGTTCAGTACGGATTTATTTTCTGTTTTCCGGCTCCCCTTGACCATACATCCCAGGAACAGCATTTTCCAATTTGGTTCTGCTGACAGGAAATCAATTGAAGATTTGAGGACTTGAGGGCTGAATCGATCAAAACAAATATCATCTTCAAAGATGACAATGTTATCAGCACCGGCAGAGAGCCCTTTTTTCATGCAGAGAAGGTGAGATTCAAAGATCCCTTGCTCACAATCGATGGGATGCTTTTTCACGATAACAAATTCAACGCTGTTTAAGAGGCCGACGGCATCAAACTGGGCTTTGGCTTCCTTTCGCCGGTCTGATCTTTCGTCTAGTGAAATGCAGTAGATTTTGTCAAAATACTCCCAGCTCACGACAGATTCTCCGGTCCTCTTTCAACCAGGGATCCCTATAAATCATCATCAAAAAGGTAATCGGGCAGATCCCGGATCGATCCGATGCCCCGGGGTTTCAGTCCGGGCAGTGACTTTGATCCTTCCAGATTGCTTCGGGGAAGCAGGCAGGTTGAAAAACCCATTTTTTCAATCTCTTTCATGCGCATGTCCGGTTGGCTGACCCCCCGGATTTCACCGGCCAGCCCCACTTCACCAAAAACAACCAGGTTCCGGTTCACATGTTTTTCCAGAAAGCTGCTCATCATGGCGGAAACAATTCCCAGGTCCGCCGCAGGTTCATCAATTTTCAGGCCGCCGGCCACATTGACAAAAATATCCTGGTCTCCCAGCTCCATTCCCAGGCGTTTCCCCAGTACGGCCAGCAGCAGGGATATACGGTTCTGGTCGATGCCCCTGGCGGTTCTTCGGGGCATGCCCAGGGGACTCGGGCTCACGAGGGCCTGGATTTCCACCAGCAGGGGGCGGGTTCCTTCCATGCAGGAAATGATGGCGGATCCGGGCACATCCTCGGGCCGTTCAGCCAGGAAAATACCGGAGGGGTTGCTCACTTCAGCCAGACCCGAGCCTTTCATTTCAAAGACACCGATTTCGTTGGTGGAACCGTAACGGTTTTTCACGGCCCGCAATATTCGAAATGCATGGCCCCGATCCCCCTCGAAATAGAGTACCGTGTCCACCAGGTGTTCCAGGACTTTGGGGCCGGCGATGGCGCCGTCTTTGGTCACATGCCCCACCAGAAATACCGGAATTGCGGAACTTTTGGCAAAGGCCATGAGTCTGGAAGCGGTTTCCTTGACCTGGCTCACGCTGCCGGGGGGGGACGAGATATCCTGTGTATAAAAGGTCTGGATGGAATCTATGGCCAGCAGATCCGGTTTGAGTTGGGCGGCACGGGTGAAGAAATCTTCAATACAGGTTCCGGTCATGACATACAGGTTTTCCGCTCGAATGTTCAACCGATCAGCCCTCATTTTGATCTGTTGCGCGGATTCTTCGCCTGAAAGGTACAGGGCCTTAAGTCCCCGGCGTGCAAACCCGCCCAGCACTTGAAGAATTATGGTGGATTTTCCGATGCCGGGATCCCCCCCGATCAGAACCAGGGAACCGGGAACC
>JABGPV010000266.1 GCA_018644785.1 Deltaproteobacteria bacterium
AAATGGGCGAGAAGTATATCCATTCAGGCGAGCACTTCATCCCCATGAAATCGGGCGGCCACATCAACCTCAAGGCCGAAACCTACCCCATTGTCAAGCTTCACGGGGGCATAACCCTGATCGTGGACCTTTACAATTCCCTGCCGCCCAGGATGGGCCGCGTCATTGAGTCCAGTTGGGGAACCTATCGGATTGTTCACCTTTCACCCGGAGACGATTTGAAATCCGCCTTCACCAAAATCCTGAAAGCGGTTCAGTATCCGAAGGTTTTCAAGAAGGGAGAACACCTGAAACTGCCCGGAACCATTCCGATCAGCATTACCGGGGACTGGATCGTTATTCCCCCCAGGGGGCAAACCGGCAAGGACTCCGGCTTCATCGTGATTAACCTTCTTGACGACAAAAGCCAGGCGGTTCCTCAATCCGTCAAGGCTTATTTGAAAGAACGGGGGGTGCAGTTCGTGGAATATCCTTCCCCTGAAACGCTCGAGAAACCGCTCGCGGAAAAGACGCCGGAAATCGCCCCGGATGCGCCGTCCCTGGTGGAAATGGTCTTGACCCTCACCGGGCATCCCCATGATGCACGGGTAAAGATTCCCGCCTTTGAGAGCCGAAATGATGATTTCAAACTGACCGTTACAGCGGATTTTTACCTGACCGCTCACGGAAAGGAGCGGGTGATCGATCTTAGCGGGCTGGATCCGGAGATTGTTGCCCTGTTAAAAGAAAGGGGCGTTTCGGTGCTCTCCCTTTCAAAGGAAAAGAATCCCCTGGCCATGGCCTCAAAAACCCTGAAGTTCCTGGGCTGGCAGTATAAAATGGGGCCTCATGCCCTCTCCACGGCGCCGCACAGCAAAAAGAATGTCAACTTGACCCTGTCAGGGCTTATTTTTTTTACGGAAGGTGGCCATTCGGTCTTTATGACGCCCCTTGATCTGCCGCCGGAAGTGGCCCGGTTTCTCTATGAAAAAGGGCACAGGGTGGTAATGCTGGGATCCTTTTCGTCCGGCGCGCGGACCCGGGCCGCCTGGGGGGGCAAGTGACAAGGAGTTTCCGATGAGACGGCATCTCATGGCAGTGTTCTGTATGGTGCTGGCAAGTGTTTGTTTTCTGTGGGCCGGGGCAACGGCGGGTAAGGCCTACATCTGGCATGACAAGGATGGGGGTGTCCATTTTTCCGATCGGCCCCCTCATCCGGACGAGATCGGCGGCGATATTGAGGAAAGGCAGTTCAAGGAAGCGCCCCGGCCGGAGCCAAAACCCGTCACCATTTCCGATAATCCCATCGAACACGCGGTCCAGAGCACCTTTCGGTTGACCAACCGCAAAGGTGGCGGTTCCGGGTTTTTCATCAATGATAAGGGGTTGGCTATCACGGCAAAGCATGTGGTCCGGGGGGCGACCTACAGCATGAAGGCCGAACTGGCCGGTGAAAAGAAAAAATATTCGGTGAAAATCATCAAGAAGAGTCGAAAAAATGATTTGGCGCTCATCCGGGTCCTGATCAGGAAGCCCACGCCCTATCTTGAAATCAGAAAAACCGAAACCCTGGTTCGGGGGGAGCCGGTCTGGGTGGTGGGGAACCCCCTGCTGGCGTTTAAAGAGACGGTCACCAGCGGTAATTTCAGCCGGATATTTCCCGGAAAAGATTTTAAGAAAGAACTGAAAATCAAGGCGCCTTACAAAGGGGACTGGGTCCAGTTTTCAGCCCCGGTCATCGGCGGGAACAGCGGGGGCCCCGTTGTGGACAAGGACGGAAAACTCATCGGGATCGTGAGCCTCGGGTTCAAGGCCTACAACGCCATCAACCTGGCTGTTCCCGCTTCCTATATTGAAAAAAATTTCGCCGCCCAACTTAAATAGTGCCGTTCTCAGTCCACTGTTCCCTGACACCCTTCAAACGCCCGAATCACCTCCTCCACCTCCCCCATGGTGTGCACCTTGAAAGGTGCATCCAGCTGATCATTCCCATAGGCTACGAAACAGACATCAGAGGCCAGGGCCGTTTCATAATCCACGGATGAATCACCGATGTAGATGGCTTCGGTTGCTGTGAGTTCAAAAAACGAGAGAATTTTGAAAATGGACTCCGGATGGGGTTTCGGGTTTTTCACGTCCAGGGAAGAGACCACCATGTCAAAAAGCCCGCCCAAGCCGTTTTGAACCAGCACTTCATCAATGGTGTTGCTGCGGTTGGTGGCCACGGCCAGATGAAATTCCGGCTGCAGCTTCAGCAGGAGATCCGTAAGCCCCGGAGCCATGATCATATCCTTGATGAAGGGGGTGTAGTCCATTTGCAGCCGGTATGCGTCGGCTTCTTCAAAATGGGGTGTTTCCCTGAAAATATATTTCGTGGAATCACGGGCTGTGGCCATGTGCACATAGTCGATCTCTTCCGGGTCCATGGGGGTCAGATCAAAACGGGCTAGCAGGTGGTTGTAGAAATTGATGTTGGCCTGGCGGGAGTCAAACATGACCCCGTCGCAATCGAAAATGATGACGCGTAATGGATTGTTCTTGTTCATGAAGGCTCCTAGGGGTTTTTTGCTCATCCCTAACATGTTTTTGGTGAAAATAAAAGCCTGCCATTGACTTTCAAATCTGAAAGGGATTATGGTTTTCGTTACACCGCTTAACAATGGAGGTTCCAATGAAAAAATTTGTCATCGGGGTGATTGCCGTTTGTTTATGGGCCAGTGCTTCGGTATGTTCAGGGGCTTATTTGATCCACCTCAAGGACGGCCGGGAAATTACAACCTCTGAGTACCGGGAGGAAGGGGGTCAGATCAAGATTCATCAGTATGGCGGCGTTGTGGGTATTTCGAAAGAAGATGTGGTATCCATTGAGGAAATCGACGAACCGAAAACCATCGTTGTGAAATCAGCGCCCAAGCCGCCGGAAAAAGCACCCCCCCAAATAGAAGAGGAAGTGAAAACGTTCATCAAAGAAAATGGGGGTCAAGAGGAAGGGTCGAAATCGCCAAACGACAAAGCCCAAAAAGAGAAAAATCCTTTTTTGAAAGAATTTGATTCCCTTAAGAAAAGATTTGAAAAAGTGGAAAACATGACCCAAGAGGAGATTTTTCAGTTTGATAAGGATTTATCCAATCTGCGAAACAAAATCCTTAAGGCCGGTCTTGGTGGCTCCTATACGGACCATATCGTTGCGCTTTCGGAAATGGGGGACAAAGCGGAAGAAATGTACAAGAAAAGAGATCAATAAACCTGTCGCCACCGGGAGACCTTGACCGAGACTGCCTGAAGGGCTTCTTGGATGTAGCAGCTGTCATATCGAATATCCACGCCACCGTTAATGGTGACCGTCTGCTCGGCCAGGACCGCCCCGTAAATATTGACACCTGCTCCTCCGCCGTTGAACGTCAAGGTACCGGTGCAGAGAACGAGTCCATGCCAGGCGAACCCGCCACCCATTTCCAGGTCCCCTTTCACTGCCAGGATGCCGTATCCATTAACATTTGAAAGCTTCAGACCTTGCACATTGTACGGATTTGATGTGTCGGAATAGCAGATGACACTGTTGCCATTGCCGTCGGCGCCATAGGTGGCGCCATTCTGATCCGCCAGGATGGTTTCCGTTGCGGAACCCGGAAGCCCCATGGCGCTCACGTACTCGGCGATGGGTATATCCTTGGGACCGCTGAAGGCTGCCTCACTGCCGTCGAGTGCGTAGGGATAACCAGGCCCTTGAAGATCTTCTGTGTCTGCCCCATTTAAACTAAACGCCGGAGTGTCGGCATCGTCGGGGTCATCGTATTGGTAAATGGGGGGCAAGTCAGCGCTGACAATGCCGCCGCAGTCGACGCTGCCGTCGGTTCCTGCCTGGTCATTTCCATCAATATAAAGGGCGCTCCCGTTTCCCGTAAGGTTTCCCTTGGTGTACAGTGGGGCTTCTACGTCAATATTCAAAGGGACCTGTATTATCTCCACTTCAACAACGGCGAGAGAACCGCGGCTCTCCCCGTAGGAACGGACAATTTCAATGGGTCGCGCTTCACGGACCGTCGGGGTTCCGGCGGTGGTGAAATAAACCCAGCTCTTATCATTGACGGTTGTGGGATCATCGCCGTAATACACAATGCTGCCGGGGGCGGAGAGGGGATTGCTCCCCAGGTTGCCGTCCCCGTCGGCATAATGGGGCGCAGCAGCGGTATGTCCCGCCTGTTCGGCATCGTATTCCCGTTTGTGCTTTATTTTCACGAAATAGTCGACATCCACTGTGGATTGCAGGGTGTTCACTGAGGCAGTCGCACTCGTGAAATTGGTGTTCGATGGGAAGTAGTTCTGATAATTGCTGTCATATTCAAGGTCATCAGCGGTAGTCCAGGCGCCGGAGGTCAGAATATAGGCTGACCACAATGGATCGGCGGTTGAGCCCGTATCCCCCGCAAAACCGGATGCGGCAGAGGAACCCTTCAGGCGCAATCGCGCTTCCGCGATACCGGCCTGGGCGGCGCTGAAGGCCTGAGTGTTGCTTTTGTAGTTGTCCCCGATTTTCATGTCCGTGGTGGTGAGCATCACGGCGGTGGATCCCAGCAGCGCCAGGATTCCCATGAACACCAGGGAGAGGATCAGGACGATGCCCTTCTGGTTCACCCGGTTTTCGCGTTTGTTTCTTTCATGATTTTTCATGGTGATCCAATGTTTTGATTCTTGCAGTGTTACAGGTTAATGGCCAGATTGGGCGGCGATACCATTGATGTCAGCGTATAGGTTCGGTAACCGCTGTTTTGACCGTAATTCGGGTCCGGTTTCGCTGTTCTGGCAGTGATGGTGATTTCAACCATGCGGATATCGGCCGCCGTGGTGGTGGCGATGCCGTCCGCATCCAGATAGTCAAAGGCGAAAGACTCGATATTTTCGGCCAGAAGTTTCGCGTATGAGAATGCCTGCCCTGCGTCCCGGTCAATTTCCAGGTTGGCGCCGTCGTGGGTATAGATGATCTGTTCGTTCGTATCGCTTGCGATGGCAGTCCCATCGCCGTCCAGGTCGGCTCTGATTTCAAGCTGGGTCGTGCTGTAGGGAATCCCAACCAGTGTTGTGCTGCCGGTGGGGTTAAAACCCGCCAGCTTCACTTCACGGGTGATGACCTCCATGACAGCGCGTGTTCCCTGAATTATTTCGGTCATTTGTTCCTGCGCATCGTAGGTCTTGCGCTGGCTGATGAAGGCACCTGAGACGGAGGTGAGTACCACCAGACTCAGGGTTAAGGCAATGAGGAGCTCGATAATGGTAAAGCCGGTATTCTTTCTTCCTTTTATTTTCATTACATGTTCCCTTATTGGGTCAGAAAAGTTTTGAGCGCCACCTGGTGACTGTCGGCGTCCCAGTAAACGGTTATGGTAACGGTTTTCATGTCGGTTGCCGGAGTATCAACGGCGGTGAGGGTCTCGCGTTTGTAATCGGGATATTGGGTTATGGAATTGTAGGCTTCGGTGACCGTTCCGTTGGTTTCAGGCGTGTTGGCATAGCCCAGCCGTTCCACATCCTCCATTTTTTCCCTGGCGCAGGTGGTGGCGCTGGATACCTCTTTGCTTAGTTCATTCCCCTTGATAATGCCCACGGAAAGGGATGCCATGCCCAGAAGGCCCACCGCGAGAATCACCATGGCCACCAGAACCTCCAGGAGGGTGAAACCGCCGTTTTTTTGATTTCCGAGTACCGCCATTTCTATTTTCCTCCACGCTTTTATCATTCGGATCGGACGTCCATGGGGATTATGATATTTTAATGCCCCCGACCGGGGTAATTCTGATGTTCTTATATTTGTTTTCAGTGTTGGTCAGATAGATAATATATGACAGCAGTTGCTCTTCAATCCAGCCTGAGGTCTTGGGTAGACCCCTTGCGTTAAAGCGAAATGTATCGCCCGGATAGAAAAGCGCAATGGATACACCGTCATCCATAGTCCCTTCAAAAACATAGGATTCGCTGGCATCCTTGGCACCGTTCCCCCGGGCCCCGCCGGGACCGTTGTCCAACCAGACCTTGATGGTTTTGCTGGCTTGACTGAACTTCACGCAGGCATCCGTATTCAGGGTTACGGCTCCCTGCCTGGCTCGGGCAAACGCCATGAAAACTTGTCTGGCCGAGCTGTTCAACCGCATCTCGGGCAACAGACTCATGAAGGCGGGAACGGCAGTCAGTGTCATAACCGCCATGACACAAAGGACGATCAGCATTTCGGGAAGGGTGAATCCCCGGTTATGGTTCGGCTGTAATTTAATCATCGTCATTCTCCTGCCGCCGGGGGGGTCTCCTTTTTTCCGGCTGCCTGTTCGTTGTCATTTAACAAGTTGCAATACTAAGATGCAATTAGTACGCCAATTCACTAAGTGTTAATATAACATCCCGTTATCAGAGTCTATTTTTGGGGAGATATTCATCCATCGATGAGGCCTTTCGGCCATGAATAAAGTTAATAAATTTTACGACTGTAAAAATATTTTACAATGATTTCTCGGGTGGGATATTACGAGAAGAAACAAGAAAGGTGTTTTATGGATTTGCATGGCGTCTACTGATAGGTCACCCGGAATACTTCTTCGATGGTGGTAATCCCTTGAAGGACTTTTCGCGCGCCGTCCCGGCGCAGGGTGGTCATACCCCCTTCAATGG
>JABGPV010000267.1 GCA_018644785.1 Deltaproteobacteria bacterium
CCTGGAACGGTTTTCCGAAATGGATAATCCGGGTTGCAGGCAGGAGATCCGAAATCGCCACGGGATCCATAAAAAAGACCTGGTCATCCTGTTTGTGGGGATGAATTTTGAGATCAAACGCCTGGGGTTGCTCATCGAGGCTATTTCGCGTGTGTCACAGGGGGGGGGGCACCGATCGGAAGTGAAGCTTCTGGTGGTGGGCAAGGGAAAAGAGACGGCTTATGGGTCAATGGCCCGGGAATACGGTGTGGCAGACCGCGTTATTTTTGCGGGTGTGACCCGCGAAGTTGAAAAATACTATGCTGCCGGTGATATTTTTGCCATGCCGTCGGTCTACGATACTTTCGGCATGGCGGTTCTGGAAGCCATGGCCGCCGGGTTGCCGGTGATCATCAGCCAAACCGTGGGAGCCAGGGACCTGGTTAATGACGGCGTCGAGGGGTTCGTTCTGGGTGATCCCCCGAATGCCGTTGAATTATCCGGGAAAATTGACTTTCTTTCAAACGAAAAGAACCGGCTGAAAATGGGAGCGTGTGCCCGGGAGCAGGCCTTGAAACACAGTTGGGATCGGGTAGCGGACCGGATGGCCGCGCTTTATCTGAGGAATTTCCGCTCATATGTCTGATCCGGCCGCCCGGCCGTCGTAGCTTCGCTACTTTGGCGGAGTCGGCTCGTAGCCACTTGGCGGAGTCGGCTCCGCACGTTCTGTGGCAAGACAATGAATTTTCTTGACCTCCAATCCCCGTTTGCGTTATCTTCCAATATGTTGGCCCAATGGGGGGGCAATCAACAAGAGCCCTTTCATTGGGCTTAAATTTTAGAAAATGATGGGAGGTTTTGATGGATACTTTTCTGGAAGAGGGCCCGAAGAACCCGATCAAAATTCAAGACAATACGTTTCGAGATGGACACCAGTCTTTGCTGGCGACCCGGATGAGAACCGAGGACATGCTGCCCATAGCTGAAAAAATGGACAGCGTGGGTTTCTGGGCCATGGAGGTGTGGGGCGGTGCCACATTTGATACCATGCATCGGTTCTTGGGTGAAGATCCGTTTGACCGCATCCGGACTTTGAAGAAATACATCAAGAAAACCCCTTTTTCCATGCTGCTCAGGGGGCAGAACCTTGTGGGCTATCGCAACTATGCCGACGACGTGGCCAGACTTTTTGTGGATAAAGCCTGTGAAGCCGGTATGGACGTGTTCAGGGTTTTTGATGCGCTCAATGATTTTCGCAACTTTCAGACGGTTGTGGAGCGAATCAAGGCCAACGGAAAACATTTTCAGGGGACCATCTGCTACACGCTGTCCGAGCGGCGTATGGGGGGAGAGGTCTTTAACCTGGACTATTATGTCAATAAGGCCAGGGAAATTCAGGATATGGGGGCGGATACCCTTTGTTTAAAGGATATGGCCGGCATCATGTCGCCTTTTGATATTGCCAAAATCATCACCGAACTGAAAGAGAACATCACCATTCCCATCCACCTGCATACCCATTACACCAGCGGCATGGCGTCAATGGTTTATCTGGAAGCCATCAAAGCAGGCGTCGATATTGTGGATACCTGCCTGGCGCCCTTTGCCCTGCGGACGTCACAGCCGGCCATTGAGCCCATCGTGGCCACGCTTTACGGCACCACCCGCGACACGGGTTTTGACCTGGACCTCCTTTTGGAACTGGGCCATTACATGGAAAGCGTTGCGCCCAAATACCGGGACTACCTGGCTAAGAATACCATGTCTGTCATCGACACGAGCGTGCTGGCCCACCAGGTCCCCGGTGGGATGATTTCAAATCTGGTCAGTCAACTGACCGAGGCCAAGGCCCTGGATCGACTGGGCGAGGTGTACAAGGACGTGGCCATCACCCGCAAGGAGCTGGGTATGCCCCCCCTGGTGACGCCCACCAGCCAGATCGTAGGCGTTCAGTCCGTGCTCAATGTGCTGTTCGGCCGATACAAGATGGTGACCAACGAGATCAAGGATCTGGCCTATGGTCTTTATGGCAAAACGCCCATTCCGGTGGATCCCGATGTGCAGAAGAAGGTGCTCAAGGGATTCAAACGGGGAGAAACGCCTGTTACCGGCAGAGCTGCCGATTACCTGGAACCGGAGCTGGAAGCGGCCAGGGAAAAAATCGGGGACTTGGCCAAGGATGATTTTGATCTCCTGATCTATGCCCTTTATCCCACAACGGGCGAACAGTTCCTCAAATGGAAGTATGGTCTTGAAGAAAGACCGCCCCAGGTCAAGCCCAAAACCCTGGAAGACATTCGAAAAGAGGATGAAGCCATGGCCGCCGCCATTGAACAGGTGTGTAAGACCATGTAAAATTGAGCCATTCGCCGTTAGCTGTTAGCCATTAGGCTAACAGCTGAGAGCTAAACTTTGTTTATTACTTTTGAAGGCATAGAAGGGTGTGGGAAATCCACCCAGGCCAAACGGATTGCCAATCGGCTGGAACGGACAGGGGTTTCATTAATCCTCACGCGGGAACCGGGGGGCACACCCATCGGGCATGATATTCGGCAGATCCTGTTGTCGTCCAAGAACCGGGATTTGCCCCCTCTGGCCGAATTGTTCCTTTACGAGGCGGACAGGGTCCTGCACATGGCAGGCGTTGTCAGACCGGCTCTGGCGGAGAAGAAATGGGTTCTGTGCGACCGCTTTTTTGATGCGACCACCGCATACCAGGGGTATGCGCGCGGACAGGACCTCCGCATGACGACCCACTTGAATGAAATTGCCTCCTTTGGTATTACGCCGGATGTGACTTTTTTGCTCGATTGCCCCGTGAGTGTCGGAATAAAGAGAGCACTGAAACGAAACGCCCTGAGCGATGTGGAGGGGCAGGACCGGTTTGAGCAGGAAAAAACGGTTTTTCACGAAGCCGTTCGGCAAGGGTATATGGATCTGGCAAAGAAAAACCCCGAACGATTTGTCGTGGTGGATGCCACAAAAGCGGAAAACCGTCTGGAGGAGGCTATTTTTTCCCACCTTAAGGCCCACATCCCTTTGAGTTGTTCAGAGTAGAGAGTGGTGTTTTTTTCTCAAATCATCGGCCAGGAAAAGGCCAAGCGTTTCCTTGAGAATGTGATGCGCCGGAAAAGGGTTCCCCATGCCTACCTTTTTACAGGCATTTTGGGCATTGGAAAGACCAGCGCAGCCAAAGCATTTACCATGAGGTTGAATTGCCATGCGCCTTCAGGGCTTGATGGTTGTGGCGTTTGTCCGTCCTGCCGGAAGATGTTGAACGGAAATTTTCCGGACTTCATTTCCATGGAACCTGACGGCCAGAAGATTAAAATAGAACAGATCAGGGAATTGAATCGCAGTTTGGGGTATGCCCCATTCTCCGGTGGCTACCGGGTATGTGTGATTCACCGGGCTGAAGCCATGACGGGTGAGGCCGCCAATTCCTTTTTAAAAACCCTTGAAGAACCTCCGGCGGGTAATATTTTTGTGCTCAATGCAACGGATCCGCGTGATCTGTTGCCGACCATCGTATCCCGTTGCCAGCGTGTTTCATTCATGCCGCTCAAAGCCCGGGAAATTACGGAGCAGCTCAATAAAAAGACGAATCTGGATGGGGCTTCAGTGTCGATCCTGGCCAGGGCCGCCGATGGCAGTTTGGGGCGTGCCCTCAAAATGGGAGAGAGCAATTACCTGGAGCGGCGCCAAACATGGCTTAAGACGCTTTTTGAACTGTATGGTTGTTCCGGCGCCGAGGCCATGAACATGGCGGTTGAAAGTGCCAAAGAGAACCGGGCGGGTCTGGATCAGCCGGGAAACAAAAAGGTGGGATTATTTGACATGCTTTCCGTCTGGGCAACCTGTTATCGGGATCTTCTACTGGTCCGCACCGGTGCGCCAAAGTCTCTTTTGATCAATGAGGATTTCCTCGGGCAGTTGAAAGAAACGGCTTCGGGGCTGTCACTTCAAAACCTCATTGAGAGTTTCCAAATGGTGGATCGGGCGGTCAGGGATCTTTACCGCATGCGAAATCCAACGCTGGTTATGGAAAACACCTTGCTTAACTTACAGAAGATGGGACAACCTAATTAAGGGACCATTTACGGTTGAAAAACCTAAAACTTTGCGGCTTGCCGCATTCATTTATTTGAGGATCAACTGAAAATACCATGAGCAAGTTTGTTGGCATTCAGTTCAGGAATTCGGGAAAAGTCTACGATTTTGACTGCGGACACTTTGTTTTAGGCAAAGGTGATAAGGTGTTGGTTGTCACCAAGGAAGGCCCTGCCGTTGGTTGTGTCTGCACGGAGCCGCAAAATACTGCCAAAGACAGTTCGGATCGCAAGCTTAAAAAGGTATTCCGGGTGGCCACCCGTGAAGAAATAGACCGTTATGAAAAGGATTGTCGGCTTGAAAAGGACGTACACGATTTCTGTTACAAGAAGGTGAAAGACAGATCCGTCCCCATGAGTATTGTCTCGGTGGAGAGACGTTTCGACGGCAGCAAGACCATCGTATATTTTACAGCGGATGGAAGGGTTGATTTCAGGCAATTGGTCAAAGACCTGGTGGGGAAATTCAGAACACGGATCGAAATGCGACAGATCGGCGTGCGTCATCAGGCGAAAATGGTGGGGGGACTGGGGGCCTGCGGACGACCGCTTTGTTGTTCCACATTTTTGAACACCTTTGCACCGGTCACCATTAAGATGGCCAAAAAGCAGAATATTTCTCTCAATCCCAGCAAAATATCCGGAATGTGCGGCAGGCTCATGTGCTGTCTCACTTATGAGGATAAGTTCTATGAAAAGGCCAAAAAGAAGCTCCCCCGGATCGGAAAAAGAGTTGTAACCAAAGCAGGTGAGGGAAAAGTCATCCGGCAGAATGTCTTCAAGGAGATTGTGACGGTTTCACTGGATTCAGGCGGCGAAATTGAAGTTCAAGCCCATGAGCTCAAAGGGTCTTCCAGGCCGAAAGAGCGGTCGATCAAGAAAAAGAAATCAAAAAGGAGTAACCACTGAAACCGGTGTCGGAAAAATTCTATATTACAACACCCATATACTATGTGAATGCAGAGCCGCACATCGGTCATGCCTACACGACCATTGTGGCGGATGTATTGAACCGCTTCCACAAACTCGCAGGCCTTGATACCTTTTTTCTCACGGGTACCGATGAGCACGGAGATAAGATTGTTGCCGCCGCGGAAAACTCCGGCCAGACCCCGAAACAATACGTAGATCGCATCAGCGGCATGTTTAAGGATCTCTGGCCCAGATTGAATATTACAAACAGTGCCTTTATTCGAACAACGGATGCGTATCACCAGGAAACGGTGCGAAACATCCTGAGCCTGGTCAAGGAAAAAGACGATATTTACTTCAGTGAATATGAGGGGCTTTATTGTTTTGGATGCGAGCGCTTTTACACGGAAAAAGAGTTGGTGGATGGCAAGTGCCCTGATCATCAGACAGAACCCGACGTCATCAAAGAGGCCAACTATTTTTTTCGCATGAGCCGATACCAGGAATGGCTGGTTGAGCATATCACAAAGAACCCTGACTTCATCAGGCCCGAAAGATACAAAAACGAGGTACTTTCTTTCTTATCGGAACCATTGGAAGACCTTTGCATTTCCCGGCCAAAATCGCGCCTTACGTGGGGAATTACCCTTCCTTTTGATGAAGACTTTGTAACATACGTCTGGTTTGATGCTCTGATCAATTATGTGTCGGCTCTGGGGTATCCTGAAGGAGCGCTGTTTAACAAATTCTGGCCCGTGGCTCAGCACACCATTGCCAAGGATATTTTAAAACCCCATGGGATTTACTGGCCCTGCATGCTCAAATCCGCCGGCATTGAGCCCTACCGGCATCTCAATGTGCACGGGTATTGGAATATCGGCGCGGGGAAAATGAGCAAAAGTGTGGGGAACGTGGTGGAACCCCTGGCACTGGTCGATATCTACGGGCTGGACCCGTTCAGATATTTTCTCATGCGGGAAATGGCATTCGGCCTCGATTCGGAATTCAGCGAGAAGGCACTGGTCCAGAGGCTCAACGCGGATCTGGCCAACGATCTGGGTAATCTGGTGAGCCGCAGCCTGACCATGGTACACAAATATTTTGATGGCCATCTTCCGGAGGCCGGCTCTTCAGGGGAAGAAGATGATGCCCTTAAGAACAGCGCCATTGGATTGATTGAGACGTACCATCGTCATATGGAACAAATGGCTTTTCACAAGGCCTTGATGGCGGTTTGGGGCGTTATTTCAGATGTCAATAAGTATATTGACACAATGGCTCCCTGGGTTCTGGCCAAATCTGATCCGGAACGTCTAAAAACCGTCATTAATCATATTTTTGAAACCCTCAGAATTGTGGCTGGACTGGTATGGCCCTTTATGCCGGCGTCTGCGGAAAAAATCCAGGAGCAGCTGGGTCTCCCCATTCAGGGGGAGAAATGCCGCCTGGCGGATCTCAAAATCTGGAGCCGGGAAAAACCCGTTTCTCCTATCCGGAAGGCGCCGGCCCTGTTTCCTCGCATTGATGTGAAAAAAAAGGAAAAAAAAGTTTGGAGGTAAGTTAAAAACGCTTACTAAATTAATAGTAAGTTTGTTCTTCGCCTTCGTCGTC
>JABGPV010000268.1 GCA_018644785.1 Deltaproteobacteria bacterium
GCATCGAAAAGCCGCGTGTCCACCAACTTTGCCACCAATTTGAAATAGGCGCGCCAGGTATCGGAAATATCCACCGAATTCCACACCTGCTTCACGTCCGGGTCATCAAACCCCCAGTCATCAATAAAATGCACTGAACCGAGCACGAGGTCAAAATCCTGGACCCCAAGCCATTTTTCCAGGAACGTCTCACAACCCCTGTAATAATCAGCCTCTATGCCGAACAGAACCTGTGGGGTCTGATGACCCGTCTCAGCACTCACCATCTCCCGATAGGCGCCAAATTCGTTAAGACTCATACGGTGATTCGAATCGTATCCATCCGGATTGGGGGCATGATCCACAAAACAGATTTCAGGGATTCCAAGGGTGCCGGCCGCATTCCGGTACTCGGCAACCTTTCCTTCCGCGTGCCGGCACAAAGCGGTGTGCATATGGTAATCGGGCAATTGATTTTCATGCGGTTTCGCCGCACGAAACACATGGTCTTCCGTACAGTTCATTTCAATATGGCTCCCGTGACATGTGGATGCCGTTCATCCGGATCATTCCGCTTTGGGGCCCGCTTTTCCCCGCCGCTTGTCCCTGACGTACAGCTGGTCGCCGCCCACCAGTTTTGTTTCAAAGATATCGATTGCCCGAATCAGATCGCCAAGTTTTTTATACCCGTAATTCCTGGCGTCAAAGGATGCCTGATTGGAAATATGTGCTCCGATACGTCCCAGATAGGCCCAGCCGTCATCATCCTGCTCCGAATCGATGGCGTTTCTCAGCAGGTTCAACAGCTTGGTATCCGATTTCAGCGCCTTGCCTATCTGCTTCACCCCTTGCGCATCGTTTGTTTCCGGTTTAGCGGGCTCATCCAGATACAGAAAGCGGGAACATGCGTTAACAAACGGAGACGGCGCCTTGCGCTCACCGAAACCGATGACCGATTTCCCTTCTGAAAGAACCCGTAATACCAGCGGCGTAAAATCACAGTCCGACGATACGATGCAGAAGGCGTCGATATTCTTCGTGTAAAGAATATCCATCACATCAATGGTCATGGCCATATCGGTGGCATTTTTCCCTTTCACGATGTCAAACTGCTGAACCGGCTGAATGGCGTATTCATGAAGAACATCCTCCCAACCCTTGATTGAGCGCTTCTTCCAGTTTCCGTACGCTTTCCTGATGCTGACAACACCATATTTTGCCAGTTCAGACAAAATCATATCGATTTTTTTCGCGGGCGCGTTATCCGCATCAATAAAGACCGCAATTCTTTCCTTTTGAACTTCCATAAACACTCCTTAGTTGGTGTCCGCCCACAAATGAGAAAATTTGTTCGAGTTCAAGGAAGGCGATGATTGTAACTACAAGAATACATTTGAGTATTTTGAGGATTACAATTTGAGCCTGACGCCGAAATCGGACAAATTGGCCATTTGTGGATTAGACCCAGGAACCGGTCTGGGGGCGGGGCAACTGACCGGCCATCATGGCGCGGATATACCCGTTAAAATCATTCTCTTTGCCGTTTTCCAGTTCCTTAATTTTTTCATGAAGCTGGCTCATGAGATCTTCATGCTTGAGCATCTCCAGTGGATGCACACCATAATGCCCGGACCGTTGAAGCAAAACATAGGCCTTCTGATCCGGTTCGGGAAGAGACAGAAATGAATCCAGGTCTTCACGCATACGGTCCCGATCCCGGTCCAGATATCCGTCGATATGCATCAACAGATTCAGGCTGAAATCCGCGCACCGGAAATGTGACGGCATCTCCTCAAGGTGAAGCAGCAGTTCTCGAATTTCAGAAACGATTTCCAGATCGTTCATGGGCACAAACCTGCCTTCCCGGGCCATGGCTTCCATGGGGGAATCGGGGGGCAAAGCAAATGTGCGAACCCGGATGAAATCAGGCCTGATCCGGTTCAAGACATCCGCCGTCTCAAGGGCATTCTCACGACTCAGGTCCTTGCCCCCCACCCCCGGCATAATATATTCCGAAAGCTGGATACCGGCTGCCATGACCCTTCGACCCCCTTCAACCATCTCTTCCGGGCTCTCACCTTTCTGAATCAACTTCAGAACTTTCACGGATCCGCTTTCAAGACCCGTATGGATCCGTGTCAATCCAGCCGCTTTAAGTGTTTTCAGGGATTGGACACTTTTCCGTTTCAGACTCTTGGCACGTGCATAGGAAGTGATGCGGGTCAAGGAGGGGAAAGCCTCGCCCAAGAGTTTTAAGACCTCGAGCAAGTCCTCCGTGGGAAGGATCATGGAATCCGCATCCTGGAAAAACGCCGTGGTGATTTGTGAACCGTTGCGACCGTGATATCGTGCCATTTCATCAATATCTTCTTTTATTTCCGCAACGGATCGTCTGGAAAAAACGGTTCCTTTGTAGGCCGGACAGAAAAGGCAGCGGTTCCACGGACAGTTTCTCGTCACGCGCACCAGAAGGCTGTTGGCTTCACTGGGCGGTCGGATAACACCTTGCTCAAACATCGTACATATTCTCCTTTAGATTCAGAAACCCAAATGGGACGCTTTTAGAGAATTCCAGGGGGGAGGAAATCTTCACGGAAGTAACAGCCGTACAATTTCAGGAAGGGCGTCTTCCACCCAGGAATCGAGGGTTTCATAGGTTGTGGCATTGATGGGATGGGGCATGACGGCGAACGGATAGTCGGGAAAACCGTGGGCCACGGCCATGGCTTTTCCTGAACTTACGAAAGGCGCCGTGCAGACCACTGAGGTCGGAACGCCCCGTTTTTCCATGACGATGCCATCGAGCACACTGCCCGAGCTGCAAGATCCTCAATCCCCGATGCCGGCCACCACCAGATCCACCTTACCCGCCAGCTCTGCGGCAACATCCTCGGGAATGGCGTGTGAAGGGGAAGGCTTTCTCACATGGATATCGCCACTGAGTCCGTAAAGCTCCCGCAGTCTATGCCCAATCTTTTTGACAAGATAATCAGAATTCTTTTTTCCATTGTCAATGAGCCCGAGGGTCAGTCCTTTCAGGGTCTCAGGCCGGGGGGCCGGTTCAAACGTCGTCCTGATGGGCTCGTTGGTAGGATCCAGAACCGTATAGGTCATGATGTTTTCCTTTCCAGCCGTCGTAGCATTCGCTACTTTGGCGGCGTCGGCCCTTCCGGCGTCAGGGATTCCAACGGAACCCCGGTCACCGCTCAGGTCCCGCCGGCACATGATTGCCCAACAGGCTCCGTTACGGCCCTTGACATGTGACGGCTGAACCATCCAGGCATACAGGCCGAAAATCTGCCGGCGCCTCCTCCGGCCATAATCAGCAAAATATGTTCCGGGGAGGAGACGGCTCGGACCATCCTTTCCTCATCCCCCGGCTCAATGGGCGATTCGTTCAACCCGCCCCTCTTCAGGTCTGCCAGGGGCCGACGGGCATTCTCGTAAAGAAATTCCCGGACACCCTCTTTGGTCCATCCATCCCTGACAATGGTTTCATGGTGTTCCGGGCAGATGATCACTGCACACTCGCAATCCCCACCCATATTGAAGCTTCCCAGGGCCCGCATGCGATCTGCGATGGTGTTCAGAATATTTTCAGGCTTCAAAGCCACGTGATTCTGTATCTGGTTGGGCCCCTCTGCTGCAAAAAGGGTAACAGCACTCGTTTCCTTCCCAAATCCCCGCATCATATGGAGGGGCGCCCATGAACCGGTTTCCTGCTCACCGATACAGTAGGTATATTTCCCGGGATGACCCAGGGTGGATCTATCGAATTCCCTTCCCCCCAGGTTGTATAGAACAAGCCTCACCGCCCTCCCGATGGTGGCATTGGCACGATTTCCGGGACCCATGAGGTTCTGACCGTTGTTCAGGCCACACGCGCTCGCTACCGGACCGTTGACCACCATCAGAATACCCGATCCCGCAGTGCTGGCGGAAACACCGTGAAGACCAAATTCCGGACGGGATATTCCCCGCACGGCGGCCACAACAACCGGAAAATATTCGGGCAGGCACCCGGCCATAACGGCGTTGATTGCGACCTTTTCAGCGGTAAAGATCCGGTTTCGCTCCGGAATGGCTCCCAGAATCTCATCAGGGGCCAGGCCTGCGGCACCCAAGAATGCCAGCACCTTTTCCTCTGTTGGCGCAACCACTGGCAACCCGTCGGTCCAACCGTTTTGATAATAGGTTTCCAGGGCCTGCTCAGCACTTTCAACTTCAATTCTATGGGACACAAGGGCCGGGCTCATTGAATAAACATCCCTTCCAGCCGTCGAAGCATTCGCTACTTTGGCGGAGTCGGCTCCGCAGTCAGAATATTTACGTCTCTAAAAACGGGCTATTAAAGGTTGATGATACGATAGAGCAATTTGAATTTTTCGTCAATGCTTATAAAATCAAGATATTTATATAACTCGACCCTGTCGGGGCTACTGAAGGTTAAAAACCGCTATTTATCCAATTCCTCTTTAACAGCAAGACCAACCTTTCCCAGGGTGTACGGCTTCTTAATATATTTTCCCGCCCCCAAGTCCTGGGCAATTTTCACCTCTTTTGTCTTGGTATACCCACTGGCGATGATCGCCTTTTGCCCGGTCCGGGTCTTAATTATCTCCTCATAGGTCTCTCGCCCATTGATCCCTTTGGGCATTACCATGTCAAGAACGATCAGATCTACGGAATTTTCTTTCACATATTCAATGGCTTCTTCACCGCTTGAAACAGTTTCAGCCATATAACCCAGTCGGGTCAATATGCCGCTTGCGATCTCTCTCTGATTCTCCTCATCATCCACCACCAGGATCTTCTCGCCATGGCCGAGGTAGTCATCCAGAGGAACCTCTTCCTTCTCAGCAGCCATTTTTTCTCTTGTTACCGGGAAGTAAAGTTCAAATACGGTCCCTTTCTCACCGCTTTTGACATCTATGTATCCATTATGATCTTGCATACTGTTCCACACAACAGCCAGGCCCAACCCCGTACCACTTCTACCCATCATCTTTTTGGTATAGAAGGGTTCAAAGATCCTCTCAAGATCCTCCGGAGATATACCAGAACCATCGTCCCCAACAGTGAGTAATATATATTCCCCAATGCGCACATCTTCATACCCCTTCAAGGGTTCATCCAGATACCGGTTTTCGGTGGATATGGTAACCATACCGCTGCCTTCAATGGCCTCAGAGGCGTTGTTTACCAGATTCATCAGGATCTTCTTCATGTGAATGGGGGAGCCGCTCATGTTCAGGAGGTCGGGGTCCAGTTCGGTTCTGCAACCAGAAAATGAGTGTGTCTTTTCCAGTTTCCGGTATTCAGCGGATCCCAAATATTCTAAGACCAGGGTGTTAAGGTTCAGTGCTTCTTTGCCGGTAGCAACGCCTCTCGCTATAGTCAACAAGTCTTCCACAACATCGGCGGCCCGCATCCCGGATTCCTGGATTGTCTTTATGGGATTTCTGAGGGGGCTGTCTTCGGGTAAATCCAGCAAAAGCAGTTCGGGGTAGCTTACAATCCCTGAAAGGATGTTGTTCAGCGTGGGCCACACCACCCGCCAAAAGACCCATGGCTTCCATCTTTCTTGATCTGGCGAGTTTTTCCTCACTCTCCCGTAGCGCTCTCTCGGCTTCTCTCCTTTCCGTGATGTCCCGAAAGACAAGAACGACTCCGGTGATCTCCTCTTTCTCATCTCTGATTGGTGCCCCGCTGTTATCAATGAATATTTCTGTTCCATCTCTGGCTATCAAAAGCGTATGATTCGCAAGACCGACAACCATACCTTTCCTTAGAACCTTTTCAACGGGGTTCTCCACACCTTCCCTTGTCTCCTCATTGATGATATTGAAGACATCCTGCAGGGGTTTGCCATTTGCCTCTTCCTGTTGCCATCCGGTTAAAGACTCGGCAACAGGGTTCATAAATGTCACACAACTCTTTGTGTCTGTGGCAATGACCGCATCACCGATACTATTCAGGGTTGTGGCAAGCCATTCTTCGCTCTCCTTCAGCTTCCTTTCCATCTTGTGCTTGTAAAGAGCCATCTCGATAGCCGTGTTCAGTTCCCTTTCCTCAAAGGGTTTGATAATGTATCCGAACGGCTCGGCAACCTTGGCCTTCTCCAGGATTTCTTCGTCAGCATAGGCCGTAAGGTATACAACAGGAATATTGAACCTGGAGTGGATCTGACCCGCAGTCTCAGTTCCGTTCATCTCGCCTTTGAGCATGATGTCCATCAGGACCAGGTCCGGCTTTTGTTCCTTTGCTCCTTCGAGCGCTTCCTCCCCGGAAGGCACTGACGCACACACATCAAAACCCAGGTTCCTGAGACTGTTCTGAATGTCCTTTGCCACAATCCTGTCATCTTCCACTACCAAAATCTGCGCTTTCCCCATAGCTCTAAACCTCACTTGCTATATTTGCTCCTCGAAAAGGATACGGAAGGTGGTCCCCCCTGTCCTGTCGAGATTGATTTTGCCTTCGAGTTGATCTTCCGTCAATATGGTGACCAACTCCAGGCGGGTGTAAATCACGGCTGTTGGAGAGAATGAAAAAATCAGAGAAAGTACGGGACATTTGGTTCACCTTATGTTAGAG
>JABGPV010000269.1 GCA_018644785.1 Deltaproteobacteria bacterium
TGCAGACCATTGCGGTCAACCTTGACGGTACTCCAGGAATGGGAGTCAATCAGATCGGAAAAGTATTGTTCTCGTTGTTCCAAGGTCAATTGATCGGGGCAGCAATCAAAACATTCACTGATTCGACGCACTCCCCGAGAATAGCCATCAATGGTTTTTTGACTTTTGCCATCAAGTTTAAGCAAACGCAGGTGACGTTCATAAAGTTTATGAAATCTGTTGGTTTCAGCTTTGTTCATGGTATACTCCTTTTCAGAAAGTCCCCGAGATTGGGAAACTATAGGAGTATACATTTATTTGGGGTTCTTTTCCGCCGCATAGCGGCTTCGTCCAACAACGCCTTTGGCATGCCACTGGCCCAGCTCCCACTCCACAGCGCCGCCGAGATCGTAGGAAGGGGCAAAGCCGTTTGGCCCGTTCACCAACGCCTCGTTCATGAACTGGGTGTGCTCATCATTGGCAAATGCATTTTCGTCCAGATAATCGGTGGCATCAATGATTCCGCCTGTGAGAGCAAGCGTATTATCGCTGCTGAACTGAAAGGTGTGTTTGTACCATGCGGTCAGGAGATAGTCTCTCCCTCTGCCGTGGATGTTTTTTACATCGGCCTCCAGGTCAGCCGCCCAGGGTGCCAGGACAAAAGGGGATGTCCCGTCATTCAGCGCGTTACCCGCGGCAAACCCCAGTTTTGCGAAGATCTCATCTTTGTCCGTGGGTCTGAAGCTGAATTCGGGTTGAAAGGGAAGTGCGCCTTTCCCCCTGTTATCAGGTCCTGTTTCGGTATGGACTTTCTGATACTGGTAGGCCCCTGATATAATACCCCCTATGGAAAACCGATCCGTGATATCATAACCAAAACCTGCTGATGCGAAATATAGTATTAGAATTATTGCCGTAATCAGACTATTAACTTTTCTTAACAACGGATTTGCTCCTCTCATTTAAACTTGTTGAACTGATTTCCTGCGAAGAACCGTTATCATCAGATTTGCAAAGTATTCGGCTCCAGATCAAGTTTTAAATAACAAAGATAGTTAGGCAAGCCAAACTTCAATTGCAAAAAAATAGAAGCATTCGAAGACAGGAAATGCTTCCTTTTTGTTTGCCCCTTCTTATTTTCCCCTTAACCTGTCCGGCAGGTCATTTTTTTGCGAAAAGGCAATACTGGCCGATGACAGAACCACGATCACAGACCCGACATTGTGCACCACCGCGCCCATGACCGGGGTGAGAAGACCGCTCCCGCCGGCAAGGACCGCAATCACATTAAAGGCAAGCCCGAAAGCGATATTCCACCTTATGGTGCAGACAGTTCTCCTGCCCAGCTTTATGAGGAATGGCAGTTTACCGATATCATCATTCATGAGTGCCACATCGGCGGTTTCAAGGGCCACCTCAGTCCCTTTTGCTCCCATGGCCACCCCCACATCTGCTGCTGCCAGGGCAGGGGCGTCGTTGATGCCATCGCCCACAAACATGATGTTACAGTTCGGGTCTGATGATCTGAAATCCCCGATAATACGCAATTTATCCTGGGGTTTAAGGTTGTCCCACGCCTCTATGTGCCCCACGGTTTTTGCAACCCTCTCAACCGACCGGCTGTGATCCCCCGATAATATCCCGATCCGTTTTACCGCCAGGGCCTTGAGATGGTGAATTGTCTCACAGGCATCGGGCCGTACATGATCCGAAACGCTGAGGAGACCGATGGGGGTGTTGTCATGATATACAACCAGGGGGGTTGCACCCCTTTCCTTTATGGTTTTCAAGTTTTTTTCCAGTGGAGACGGCAAGAAAGCCTCCGCCCCACACATGTTGACACTGCCTACCCCCACCGTGTACCCCGAAACAGACCCGCTTACCCCTAAACCGATGGTGGTCAGGAGGTTTTCCGCCGCCCGGACAGCGATTTTGGCATAATGGGCGGCCTTTAAGACAGCACGGGCAAGCGGGTGTGTGCTGTTTTTTTCAACAGAGGCCGCTTGTTCTAATACAAAATATTCCTCAAACCCATCTGCCGGGATAATCTCGTCTACCCTGGGATTGCCTTCGGTGAGGGTCCCGGTCTTGTCAAAAAGTACGACGTTCACAGCCGCTGCTTTTTCGATGTACTGTCCGCCTTTGACGAGAACGCCGGATTTCGCCGCCCGGCTGATGGCGGCAACCATCGCTGTTGGTGCCGCCAATATCAGGGCACAGGGGCATCCGACGATCAATACGGTGATGGCCCGGTCCACCTCGCCGGTAATGGCCCATGCCAGACCGGAACAGGCGATAATGGCAGGTGTAAACCATCTGGCATATCGGTCGATGAGCCCCACCGATTCAGGCTGATGGGCCTCCGCCTCCGAGACCAGCTCAATGACACGACCCAATGTGCTGTCTTCCCCAATCTTGTTCGCCTTTATCTTCACCACACCATTGTGGTTTAATCCTCCCGCGTACACCCGGTCACCGACCCCTTTTTCCACGGGTATGGGCTCTCCGGTGATGGAGGATTCATCTATGGAGGTGATACCGCTGACTACGGTGCCATCCACCGGGATACGTCCACCGGGTTTCACCAGAAGGATATCCCCGATTTTGATTTCAGAAATGGATCGCTCTCTTTCTTCGTCTCCGGATATGATGGTGGCAAATTTGGGTGCGATTTTCATGAGCGACCGGATGGCCTGGCGAGCGGATTCACCGGTGGCCTCTTCAATGAGGGCGCCCAGAACCATGACAAAGCTGACCACGGCGGCCCCCAGAAACTCGCCGGAAATCAGGCTCGCGATGATGGCCAGACTCACCAGCTCATCAACGTTGATCTTCTTTCCTCGGATGCCTTCCACAGCGCCCCATATAATGGGGAGCCCGTTGATACAGACCGATACCAGTATCAGCACCTGTCCGAAAACCGGCGGAATATTTTCGGTTTCGGTCAGAAAAAATCCGACCAACGCTATCATTCCACCAAACACAACTCGAACGACCGCCTTTACATCGAGCAACTCTTTGTATGTACCGAGTTTTGAAAATCTGCCAATCATCAGTTTGTTCCCCGGTCTTTACATTGACCGGACGGGGGGCAGGATGAACAGCCACATCCACCGGTCTGCCCCTTTTTTGAAGTTTTTTTGAAATTCTTAATCGAATATATCGCTGCGGCTGCGACGATTAAAATAACAATGATTGTTTCCATGTCATCCTCCAATGAGAAAAAAATTTTTTAGACCCCCAGCGCTGAACCGGTTTGAAAAATGATGACCGCCAGGCTGAAGGCGAGTAATGTGTTGAATACCATGGAAAAGGCCCCCCATTTCCACGACCCGGCTTCCCTGGAGATACAGACAACCGCCACAAACAGGGGGTGTAAAACATGACAAAAATGATCAGGCTCAGCGCCACCAGCGCCCGCCAGCCCCGTTTTCCAGCGGTTTCGGGCTTTAGGGTTTGGCCCCCATGGGAAGTCACGGGTCCTGTTGATTCCGGTTTCGCACACATGCCGCAAACCGGGTTGATGCTTTTCGTTGAACTGTTTTGTGTTTTTTTTATTATCTTACCTCCTTCGCTACGGTAGCAGCGCCAAGAGCAGGGCGCCGGCGCTCAGAAAACCCTGCCCGGCACCCTGCGCGGCCTGATGGAAACAGATGCTGCCATCATCTATTGACCTACTTCGCGGGGCAGCAACTGCCCGAAGCCCGCTGTTCCTGGATAGCCCGCTCAAGATTCTTGTCGTAATATGCCACTTCCGCCCTGGTTCTGGTGTTGTTGAACCAGGTGGAAAAGGCCCGCTGTTTTTCATCGGGGGTCGTGGCCCCGGCCAGGACCTTTTCGTCAATAAACCGGTTGATCAGAACCCCCATTTCAAATCTTTTCTTGAAATAATCATAGCCGTATCCCGCGTCGGAAGCAGCTTGTTGAAGCGCTTGTTCACTCTTGCCGTTTTTCTCAATGTATGCCTTTAATTCGGCTTTGAACGTCTCACCATCCACACTGTAGCCGGAGCGATTGATTTCCTGCAGCAGGGTACCCTGCTCGATGAGCCTCGACAGGATCTGACCCTGAAGTCTACGTTCCAGGGCCTTTCCGCGGGCGGTGGAAAACAGGTCTTCCCCATAATCTTTAAGGTATTGTTTCCGCGCCGCTCTCATCTCCATATCAAAATCGGCCCGGGCGATATCGTACCCGCTCACAGAAGCAATGTATAATTTCGATTTCGAGGCGGCCAGATCCATTTCCTTTTTGATTTCCTCTGCCGAAAAAACCTTGAGTGTCCTGGCCGGGTAACCGCTCTCGGTGATGGCCTGGGCCATTTTGGCCACATCGGCGCCACCCTTCTGCCGGTAGTAGACCTCCGCCTTACCGTTCCCCAGATCCACAAGGACATCCTCTATTCCGGGAAAGCCCGCAAGGGCGCCCTTGATGGAAGAAATACACCCGGAGCAGGACATATTGTCTACCTTGAAAACCGCCTTTGAGACGTCTGCTCCCCGATCGGGGGAATTGCCGGTGTCTCTTCGCTCCACAACCGTTTGGGGCTTTGCCTTCTCTTCACTGAACTGAAGGGCAAAGGCCGCGGCCGCCATGAGAACCACCAAGAGGACCGTGAGGAGGGCACACATCTTCTTTGAAAACAAAAATCTTTTATCCATATTCATCTCCTTTATTCTGCCGGTGAAGCGTCCCGGGAATGCTTCATGCACACTCCCCGGATCCCTATCGGCCATATCAGCTCTATTGGACGGCAGCCCTGTTTTCCGGATATTCCGCAGTGTCTGCCTTCAGCCCGAAGGGATACTCCACAATTTTCCGCAACCGCTCCTGCTCGCTGATCAATCCATCTGAAACACAGAGGATCCGATGGGCCTCCTTCGACCACACCGCATTGTGGGTCACCATGACGATGGTGATCCCCTCCCCGTTCAGTTTATTGAAGAGATCCATGATCTCACGGCTTGTCCGGGTATCCAGATTCCCGGTGGGTTCATCGGCCAGGAGGATGGTGGGGCTGTTCACCACGGCTCTTGCAATGGCCACCCGCTCCTGTTCCCCCCCCGAAATCTCGCTGGGCAGACGTTTCTCTTTATCCGAAAGCCCCACATGTTTGAGCGCCTCCCTGGCCATGTCCTTCTTCTCCTGAGACTTGATCTTGGCGATGGCCAGGGGCAACATCACGTTTTCCATAACGTTCAGGTAGGGGATCAGATGAAAATTCTGGAAAATGAACCCCAGAAACGCCATTCGAAATTTCGCCCTTTTATCAAGGCTGAGGGAGTAGACATCAATGTCATCCACCACGTATCGGCCGTCTGTGGGGGTATTGAGAGCCCCCATCATGGAAAGCAGTGTGGATTTCCCCGACCCCGACTCTCCCACAATGGCCACAAACTCTCCCTGCTGGATCTGAAAACTCATCCCCCTCACGGCCATAAATGCCGCTTCCCCTTTTCCATATTCCTTCATCAGATTTTCCACTTGAATATAACTCATGTTTTACTCCTCCTACAGGCTTCTCAAAGCTTCGTTGGGGTCAAGGTTTCCCGCCATAACCGCCGGATAAGCGCTGGATATAAGACCTAAAAAAACAGCCGCCACAAACACCCCCAGGGCCAGAACCGGGTCAAAGGCCAGGCCCACATCGATGCTTTCCGTGAAAAAGGGGATGGTCAGTTTTGTGGCGCCGAGGCCCATGAAATAGCCCAGCACTCCGGCAAGGGCCGAGATAACGGCGGCCTCGAACAGAACCATGCTCATCACGTGACGCCGCCTGAAACCGATGGCCATGAAAATGCCGAATTCCGAAGTGCGCTCCCGAACACTACCCATCATGGTCACCAGAACCACCAGCCCTCCCACCAGCATGACCAGCAGGGAAAGACCGTAGGCGAATTTGTTGAAGTGCCCCAGGGTCTCCATGCGCCCTTTCACCACCTGCCGGATGGCCATCACCTTGGCATCGGGGAGAACCCCCGAGATCTGCGCAACCATCTCGTCGATGGGGCATGCGGCGCAAAGGGCCGCAACCTCGGCCATGGAAATGCGGCCTTCCTTGCCCAGCACCTGCTGGGCTGTTTTGAGGGGAGCAAAAATAATCTGATCATCCTGGCTTCCGGTCGGTTCCAGGACCCCGGAAACCACCAGATTTCTTCCGTTGACCTCGAGCGCATCATCCTGACCCAGGCCCAGAATACGGCTCGCCTCCGCCCCCAGAAGAATCCCGGCTTCGCCTGGGGGTTGCCCTTTGATTTTCCACCAGGGTCTCAGGATATGGGCCACCTGGAAATCAACCCCCGCCAGCAGCACACTGCGATCCCCTGCCTTGATGGAACCCAGCACCATGGGACCCACCGCCGCAACACTGGCGGCGTTCTCGATCCCCTTAATCCCCTCCAGGTCTTCCTGGAGGATTTCACGCATCTCAAAAGAAATACCCCCGACGGCCATCCCCCCGTAGGTGAGGGACAGGTTTTCCGTTTTCGGCAGGATCATGATATTGGCGCCGTACTTTTCCAGCTTGTGGTTGATATCCCGGGTGAGGGTATCCA
>JABGPV010000027.1 GCA_018644785.1 Deltaproteobacteria bacterium
GTAATTGACCACAAGCCACACTCCGCAGAAAACAAAATTCAACCCTTTTAACATCAATGTGGGGTAACCGTAACCATCGGCATTGAGGCTGCCCGCAGCACACATGGCCCCCACAAAGAGGGTGTGGATATGGTCTGCCGTGTAGATAAACATGAAGAGGGACAAAAGCTGAAAGGCAGACACATAGGCAAATATGACAGAGACAAGGTAGGTTTTCCGCTCAAGATTCAGCTGGGTGGGGGCGCCGCTCGAAAGATCCCAGGACCGGATAATCCGAATACCCGTAAAAGACGCATAGGCGGCAAACGCAGCCACAAGCAATGAGGCCGATATCAGGGCTATGATACCGGGATTCAGGATCACTTTTCGGCCCCATTTTCCACGATTTCACCGTCCCGTAAACCCACAACACGATCCACCCCGTCATATCCTGACACCAGGGGGTCATGGCTGGCGATGAGGATGGTTTTTCCGTCCTCTTTAAACCCGACCATGAGGGCCATAAACTGCCTGGACAATTTCGTGTCCAGATGGGCTGTGGGCTCATCGGCGATGATGACGGAGGGATCGTTAATCAGCGCCCTTGAAATGACCACCCGTTGCTGTTCACCACCGGAGAGGTTCTCCACCTTTTCATGGGCCTTTGGTCCCATATCGAGTCGCCGAATAAGATCCTGAGCCTTTTCTTTCACGACTGCATGCTTTCTTCCCGTGGGATAGACGGGAATCATGATATTTTCCAGCACGGTGATGCCCCTGATCAGGTTGTAATCCTGAAAGATGAAGCCAAAGGTGTCCCTGCGAATACCCGCGGCAAATCGTTCCGGAAGGCTGGTTGTCTCACGGCCTTTCACCGTGATCCTTCCGGATGTGGGTCTCGACATACACCCGATAATACTGAGCAGGGTGGTTTTGCCGGAACCGCTGGGCCCTTTGAACACCGTCATCCGGCCCATCTCGATGCGTAAATCAATGCCCTTCAGCGCCTCAAAAGCGTTGGCCCTGCCCATGTTGAAGGTCTTGTTAATATGAGACAGCTCGATCATGTTTCACCCGCTCACCTGGATCGGATCAGGCTCAATATAACCTTTAATGATGGAAAAATACTTCATGAAATTCAGTATATGCAAAAGGTGGGACAGGGTCAAGAGTTGCGATTCACGGGGTGCAAGTCATGAAATGAATTGAAAAATCTTTTCTGTTCGATTAAACTCAACTTTCATTAATTAAAAGATATGTTCCTTTTGATAAAAGACGATGACAACCCCATATCACATTTCAAATACGCCTGAATTATTAATGGGCTGCGGCTCGGCCCATAACCTATACGAGTTGACAGACCGATACAAAGGCCCTGTCTTAATTATTACCGGCGACCGCACATGGGAAAACATTCGCTTCTGCCCCGGTTTTCTGGATAAATTGAAATCCACAAACCGATTCGCAGGTCTTGTAAAGATTATTCATGAGCCCTCTCCGGATGACATTGATAACGCTGTCAAGCGTTATCAGGACAAAAAGATGGGTTGTGTTGTCTCCATTGGCGGCGGCAGTGTCATGGATGCCGGAAAAGCGATTTCAGCCATGTTGAAATCGGAAGGGAGTGTCAGAGACTATCTTGAAGGGATTGGGAACAGAGTTCCCACCGGTCGAAAAGTCCCCTTCATTGCGGTGCCCACTACTGCCGGCACCGGGAGTGAGGCAACCCAGAATGCGGTGATTTCCGAGCATGGACCGGAAGGGTTTAAAAAATCCCTCCGCCACATGAATTACGTTCCGAATATGGCTGTCGTAGACCCGGAACTAACGGTAAGCTGCCCGCCCGAAACGACCGCTGCAAGCGGCATGGACGCCTTTACACAGTTGGTTGAGTCTTATCTGTCAACCCGGGCAAACCCCTTTACGGATGCTCTGGCCTTTGATGCCATCGGCAGGCTGTATGGTTCACTTGAACAAGCCTACAGGCAAGGCGAGACCCTTGAAGCCCGTTTTGAAATTGCCTATGCCGCCTACATTTCCGGCATCACGCTGGCCAACGCGGGGCTGGGCCTGGTGCACGGTTTTGCGCAACCCCTGGGCTCCCTTTTCGGAATCCCCCACGGTGTCGTGTGCGGGACCCTTATGGCGGCAGTGAACCGGGTTACAGCCCAAAAGCTTACCCGTCATGGGATGGAAAGCAGTACGGCATTTAAAAAATACGTTAAAATCGGAAAATTATTCGCCGGCTCCCAGGCCAAAGGGGATGTTTACTATCTGGACTTCTGCATCAATGAGATTGAGAGACTGACCGAAGAATTAAAACTGCCCCTTCTCTCAGATTATGGAATAACCGGAAAGGATTTCGATAAAATCATCGTTTCCACCGGCTTGAAATATCATCCGGTCCAATTGAATGAAAAGGATTTAGTGTCAATTTTGAGACATCGGGTGTAATCATTTTTGATATGGGCGTGAAATGGAAACAATAAAGATGAAAAATGAAGAACTGTTGGCAAAAGCATTTGAGCGGGGTTTTGAATTTGAAAAAAAATATCACGGCTGTGCCCAGTGCGCAGTTGGTGCCTTGTACGACGTCTTCCCGGAATTGAGGAATGAAGCCGTATTCAGGGCCGCCAGCGGTCTCGGCGGTGGCCTCGGGTTGACGTGCAAAGGGCACTGCGGTGCTCTGACAGGGGGGGTCATGGTACTCAGCCAGTTATACGGGCGCGAGTTGACCCAAATCGCCGATCCGGACCGAAAGCGGGCGGTGGCCTTTCGTCTGGGCGAAAATATGGCACGGAAGTTTCTGGATGAATACGGCACCATCATCTGCGAGAAAATCCACCAGAAAGTGATGGGAAGATCTTTCAGCCTTCTGGACCCAAAAGACAAAGAAGCCTTTGAAGCAGCGGGTGGGCACGAAACGGCCTGCCCTTCCGTCGTCGGCAATGGGGTTCGATGGGCGGCTGAATTGCTCGTGGAGGAAAGGGAGAAAGAACTGAATATCCAACCAACACCAAACCGTTATTTTAACATCCCCCGATCCACCTGAAAAGTTAGCGTTTTCTTTCATCTATTTTCCTATTCACACACCCTTTTTGAATATTGACATTAACATATTATTGCAATATTATTTCATTATAGATCTGCAGCCAATTTAAGGTTAAGCCTGTTAAAGAAAACTGGAAGAATAAAATGGTTCTAATCGTTTCAACAACCATTAACAAAAATGATTAAACCGGCAAAAGAGGTGAAGCATATGAAAGATGTAATTGTCATCGGAGGAGGAGCGGGCGGGGTACCCGCAGCCATCAGAGCGGCGCAACTGGGAGCGGATGTGGCCCTTGTTGAAGCCGGAGAATTCGGCGGGCTATGCATGAACAGGGGTTGCGTCCCTTTCGGACATATGATGCTGGCATCGAATGTACTTGGGGCAGTTTCATTCGGGAAAAAACTGGGATTAAACTTTGATGACATCACCAGGGATTATGCGGAACTGAAAAAGCGGCAGGATGAACTCATCGGTTTCATGCGGATGGGTGTCAGCAGCACGTTGAAGAAAAATAAAATAGAGCTGATTGAAGGAAAGGGAGAACTTTTCGGAAACGGAAAAGTGACGGTTAATGGCAAGAGTATTTCGTGCAAGAATGTCATCCTGGCCACAGGCGCAACCTGGGTGAAACCCGATTTTCCCGGAAGCGACATTGAAGAAGTCATTAACAGCGATGACCTGCTGACCGCGGATGAACTGCCGGAACGCGCACTGCTATTCGGTCGCAGCCCATGGCTCCTGGAAATCGCTCAATTTCTCCACCGGTTTGGCAAGAAGGTGGTCCTGGCCACACCTGGAAAATCGATTCTTGCAAACGAAAGTAAGGCCATCCGGACGCGTCTGAATAAAGCGCTGAAAACCGAAGGGATTGAAATCAAACGTGAGGCTGAAATCACGGATATCAAAAAACAAAAGGGTGGCCTTTCAGTAGCGCTCAATTTCAAGAAAGGGAGCGATACCGTTTTAGTGGATCGCATTATCCATATTGAAAGAGCACCCTCGTTGAAAGGCTTGGGTCTTTCGAGTGTCGGCCTTGATGAAAACGCCGAAGTCCTGGAAGTGGACCGAAGGATGGAAACAACCGCGAAAGGAATTTATGCCATCGGAGACCTCACCGGTCCCCAGGAACGTCATTACTCCCATTTGTCTTCAGAAGGGGCCATCGTTGCCGCGGAAAATGCCATGGGATTGAACAGCACCATGAACCCATTAACCTTCACCCGCGTCCTGTTTACACAACCCCAGGTGGCCAGTGTGGGAATGACGGAAAAAGAAGCCAAGAAAGCCGGCCATGATGTGATTGTGGGCTCCGCCCCCTACGGGATGAACCCTCTCGGCATGCTCCTTTCGGAAAACGAAGGGATTGTGGAAGTGGTGGCGGATCAGAAATATGGAGAAGTCCTCGGCACACACTTTGTGGGAAGCAATGTGGCTGAAATGGCCGGGCAGGCCATCCTTACCATCCAGATGGAAGGGACACTGGAAGATCTGGCAAGGGCCTCTTTCCCCCATCCGACGCTCAGCGAATCCCTTCCGGAGGCAGCACGAAATGCGCTGGGGAGGCACATATATCTGCCCTGAATAATGGTGTGCCCAATCTGAAACCGATGATCCGAAAATAGGAGAAATATCATGATCAAAAAAGTTCTGGTGGCGGTGGACGGTTCTGAACACTCGTTAAAAGCCGTCGATTATGCGATTGATGTTGCTTTGAAATATGAAAGCGAGATCTATTTGCTTCATGTGATCGACAAAGTGGAGATTCCTGAAGAATTAAAAAAATACGCCAGTGTTGAAAAAATTGAGGACCCACCCGAATATCTCGTTTTTACCGAAATCGGAAATCGCATCCTTAAGAAAGCGGAAGATCAGGCCCGAAAAGAGGGCATTAAAAAAATACATGCCATCATTCAGGAAGGGAATGCCGCAGAAAAAATCACGACGTTCGCCCGCGACAACCACATTGACTGGATTTTCATGGGAAGCCGGGGATTGGGAGGCGTCAAAGGCCTTCTCATGGGAAGCGTTTCCAACAAAGTCTGTCACCTGACGGAATCCACCTGTATCACCGTAAAGTAGTGCCGTTCAAGGAGGAGCTTCTCATGACCGTTAAAGAAGGCCCATACGTCATGGGCATAGACGGCGGAACCGAATCCATTCGAATCGGTTTGTTTGATCTCAAGGGCAATCTTCTTCACAGCAGCAGCAAGGCCTACAAAACCCACCACCCCCAATCGGGTTGGGCGGAACAGGACCCGGAGGCTTGGTGGACTTCCCTCAAGGAAGCCATGGCCGAACTTCTGGGGAATTCAGAGGTTGATCCCGGTTCAATCAAGGGAATCGCCGCGGATACCACCTGCTGCACCGTGGTATTCCTGGATCAACACATGAATCCGCTGAGCAATGCCCTATTATGGATGGACGTGCGTGCGGCCAAAGAGTCCCGCTTTATCGCCCAAAGCGGGCATCCGGCTTTAAAGTACAACGGTCATGGCAATGTGAGTGCCGAGTGGATGCCCTGCAAAGCCCTTTGGATGAAACGAAACAAACCCGATGTCTATTCAAGGGCCGCCGTAGTATGCGAGTATCAAGACTTCATCAACTATCGACTGACCGGGCAAAAAACCGCCAGCATTAACAATGCATCGGTCCGGTGGTATTATGATGAGGAGAATGGCGGATTCCCGGCCTCCTTCTATGAAGCCATCGAACTGGGTGACCTGCTGGACAAATTCCCTTCCAGGGTCCTGGATATGGATCAACCGGTGGGAGGACTCACCCGTGAGGCCGCATCCCAGTTGGGGCTCAAGGAAGGAACCCTTGTGGCCGAAGGAGGCGCCGACGCCTTCGTGGGCATGGTGGGTCTGAACGTTATTGAACCGGGAAGGCTGGCTTTCATTACCGGATCCTCTCACCTGCATCTCGGGATGGCATCAAAGGCTTTCCACGCAAAAGGGATCTTCGGAACCTACCCCAACGGGGTGCTTCGGGGACAGCATACAGTCGAAGGGGGGCAGATTTCCACCGGTTCCATCCTCAAATGGTTTAAGACCCATTTCCTGAAGGGACAAGCCATGGAAGCCGAAGCCTTGAACAAAGGGCTCTACGAGATGATGGACGAAAAGGCGCAAGAAGTTCCCGTGGGCTCGGAAGGGCTCATCGTCCTGGATTCATTTCAGGGGAATCGCACCCCTCTGGTGGATCCGAATCTCAGGGGAGCCATATGGGGTCTCAGCCTGAGGCACGAACCCGAACATGTTTTTCGGGCCATTCTGGAAGGGATTGCCTACGGTACGGAATTTATTTTTCGTCAATTCCGTGAGGCCGGGTATGACACAAAGGAGATTTTCGCCTGCGGCGGCCCCACCAAAAGCCGTCTCTGGATGCAAATTCATGCGGATGTGAGCGGCGTACCCATCGCCATCCCCAAAGTTCAGGACGCGCCGCTTTTGGGATCCGCCATCCTGGCTGCCGTTGCCTCGGGACTCTACCCCGATGTCAAGAGTGCGGCGGAAAACATGGTCACCATATCCCGGCTCATTGAACCCGACCAAACAAATCATGAGGCATACGGTTTTTATGTGGACCGGTACATCGACACATACGAACAAATGTCGGCATTGATGCATCAAATGACGGCACATCTGCGTTCATAAAAGGAGGGACTGAAAAAAAATGGCATTTATCACGACCAACGACGGTGTAAAGATCTATTATGAAGAAACGGGCCGGGGCAAGCCGCTGGTCCTGATTCATGGCTGGTCCTGCTCGGGCAGGTTTTTCAAACGAAATATCCCTGAACTTGCAAAATCGTTCCGGGTGATCAATATGGACCTCCGGGGGCACGGTCTGTCCGAAAAACCACAGTGGGGCTACCGCATCTCTCGAATGGCCAAAGACGTAAAAGATTTGATCCAAGCCCTTGATTTGAAGGACGTCACGCTGCTCGGGTGGTCCATGGGCGGTTCGGTCATCTGGAGTTATCTGGATCTGTTCGGCAATGAGCACCTGGCCAAGACCATCATTGTGGACCAGTCTCCCCGTCAATATTATACGGGTGAATGGACATGGGGGGGCGGGTGTATTGATGCCGAGGCCCTGGCGGTACTGACCACCCGATTGGAATATGATGTGGAAACTGTGTCCAAGGGAACTACCTGGGGATGTCTAACAAAGGAACCCACACCGGAAGAGGAAGCCTTCTTTGTGGGGGAGATGCAAAAATGCCCCGGATGGATTCAGGGGGCCATCATGGCGGACCACACCCACCTGGACTGGCGAGACCTTCTGCCGAAAATCAACATTCCAACACTGGTGCTGGTGGCCAGGAAGAGCAAGATTTTCCCCTGGCAGGGGAGCGCCCATGTGGGAGAACAGATCCCCGGCGCTAAAACCGTCTTTTTTGAAGAGGGCGGACACATGCTGTTCTACGAGGAACCTGAGAAATTTAACCGGGTCGTGACGGATTTTGTTCTTGAAAAAGTTTGGGGGGAACGAAGGTCCTGTTAACGGGGAACCTACCAGTGCCAATCAAGCCTTGTTTCGTCCATATCAAAGGTGAGAAGCTGTTCCTCGGTCTCTCCCGCTTCAGCAATGACCACCCCGTTAGGCCCCACAATCATGCTGTGGCCCAGATTGATTTCACCTCGGTAGGAACCCACTGCGTTGGCCTTGCACACAAAAAAATTGTTTTCGCATGCTCTGACAATGGGAAGGGCACGGTTTTTGTCGATTTTTAACCGCGCCTCATTGACGGGATAATAGTGGGCGCAGGAAATCAGAAGCACCTCTGTCCCCGCTTCCTTGAGCTTTTGCGTCAACGTGGGAAAGCTCTGGTCACGGCAGATGATGGTCCCAAGGGTCAGATTTCCGGAACGAAAAGTCAATAGATCCGTCCCTCCCTGGAAGTATTTCTTTTCAAAGGAAACCAGATGCGTCTTATGATAAAAAAGCTTTTCACCGTCCCTCAGAAGGACAACGACGCTGTTGTATAGCTGATCTTTCACCCGGTATGGGGTCCCCACCACCAGGTTAATGCCCAATTCTTTCACCAGGGCCTCAAGCTCATCAATAGCACCGTTGATTTCATGGGAGGTCAGCTTTCGGAACGCGTCATAAATATAGCCGGTAATGCTGGTCTCCGGAAAATTCACCAGATCCACACCCCGGGCATGGGCCTTTCTGGCCCATGCCTTGATGTTTTCAACATTTCGTTCCACTTCCGGATAAAGGTGGATTTGGGCAGCGGCAATTTTCATGAAGCCCCCTTTTTAACCCCAGTGCTTCTTCTGAACGGCTGCAATTTTGTCGTACACGCCGGCATTTTTAAGGGCCAGGAAGGTATCCTTAAAAATCCCGAATACATCCTGGTAAACAACATGGTTCTCCATTTTGGGTTCGATGGAGTCAAAGGGATGAACCATATTTCCCACCGCCTCTTCCACTGAATCGAAAATCCCGGCCCCCGCGGCGCCTAAAATGGTCGCCCCCAGGGTGGTGCATTCGGAGACCTTGAGCCTTTCAACCGGTCTTCCGTAAACGTCCGCCTGGATCTGATTCCAGAGGGATGATTTGGCGCCCCCACCCGACAACCTTATGCTGTCGAAGGGTTTCCCCAGGACGCTCTCCATGGCATCCACAATCATCCGCAACTCGTAGGCGCCCCCTTCCATAATGGATCGGGCCATCATGGCCCGGTCGTGGATCAAGGAGAGGCCAATAGCGCCTCCTCGGGCGTTGTCAACGTAATGGGGGGTCACTTGACCGGAGAAAAAAGGAAAAAAGATATTGCCCTTGCACCCCACCGGGGCCGATGCGGCCTGGGCGCCGATGATGTCGTAAGCGTCCATGCCCAACTGTTCTGCCGTTTGTCTTTCCACCTGACCATAGGTGTCTCTCCACCAGCGCAGACAGACCCCGGTGGCAAAGGCGAGCCCTTCCATATCCCATTTGTGGGGAATGGCCGACCCACCCATGAGGACCAGATGTTCCGGATCCGATTTCCGTGAATCGATGTGGGCCACCATGACCGAAGCGGTGCCGATGGTAATCTCCGCCAACCCTTCACGGATGACGCCGGCGCCGATGGCGGCGCACTGTTGATCTCCCCCGCCGAAACAGATGGGCATCCCTTGTGCAAAACCGGAAGCCTCGGAAGCCTCTTTGGAGACCACACCCACCTGCCGGGCCGGGGTCTTCATGGGAGGCAGTTTATCCATGGGCAGTTTGATGAGATCGCAAAGTTCCCTGGACCAGTCCAGGGCGGCAATATCCATCATGCCATTGAGGGTAATGGATGCCGGATCGGATGAGATGTCTTCAGAGCCGAATTTGTGCAGAAAGAATTCCTGTCCGTTAAGAATCAGATGGGTCCGATCCAACAGTTCCGGTCGCTTGTCCACCACCCATTTCATCTTGGCATAGGACCAGAGGCCGGATAGCGTCACACCCGAGATGTCATGGTACCGGTCATCCCCCAGATTTTCCCTGATCCAGGCCAACTCCTCCCCCGCCCTTCCGCAGGACCACACGATGGAATCGGCCAGCGGGTTCAAATCTTTGTCCACGCAAACAAAGGTTCCGCGCTGGCTGGAAAGTCCCAGGGAGGCGATCTCGCCGGTATCCACACCCGTCTTCGAAAGAACTTCCTTGCTGGCCTCACACATATGGGTCCACATGAGATCCATGTCCTGTTCCACCCAGCCCGGATGGGGGTAGGAACAGGGATATTCCCGGTAGGCCGTGCCAACGATATTTCCCTCGGTGTCTGCAATCATAACGGTGACGCCGGTGGTGCCTGCGTCTATACCGGCCAAGAGTTTCTTGCTAGCCATTGTTGAACCTCCTGTTGGGTCTCGTTGATGCCTTGTTTATTCGGAAATAAGCGGAACCAGATCATCGTGAAGGGATTGAACAAGATTGAAGCAGTCAAGCAAGGGGCCGTTGAGGATCTCATTTCGCCTCTGGGCCATTTTTTCATAGAACGAGGTGGCCTCGGCCCGTGGCTTGAAAGTGTCTTTAAAGGTCACCCATTTTTTGATGGTCTCTTTCATATCTTTGATGGCCCCCACGCCGTAGGCTGCCAGCAGGGCATTGCCCAGGACCGCGCCTTCAGATTGGGAGGGAATAAGATATTCCAGGTTCATCATGTCCGCTTTGATCTGATTCCAGATCCGGCTGTTGCTTCCGCCGCCCGCTCCAATCATCTGGTTTACGGGAAATCCCGCATCCCTCAGCATAAGGGTCCAGTGCAGATATTCAAAGGCGACCGATTCCAGCATGGAACGCCACATATGCCCAGCCTGGTTAGAACCTCTGAGCCCCAGCCAGGTACCGCTGGCCGTGGGCCAGGAAGGGGAGGTTCGTCCCTGGAGAAAGGGGAAGAACATGGCATAATCGGAGCCGGCCGGCACTTTTTCCGCCAGCTTGTCCAGTTCCCTATAGACCTCGTCCACGCCCGGCTTCATGAGAATTTCATCCCTGTACCAGCGCAGGCTGAGTCCGCCTGCCGGGATAAAGGCCCAGGGAAGATATTGATCCTCAAAAGTATTCATGGCGTTGACCAAGATCTTCTTCTTGGTAATGTCCGCGTTCACGTCGCTCAAGGCAAAGGCTGCGATGGATGCGGTCCCCGCCACGTCAAAGGACATGCCCACATCCGTCAAACCGGACCCCAGGCAGGATTGCATGATGTCGCCTGCCCCGGCAACCAGCGGAATACCCGGTTTGAGGCCCAGTTTTGCAGCCTCCTCCGCACAAAGTTCCCCTACCACATCCCAAGGTTTCACTACCCTCGGCAGCATTTCGTGGGGCAAACCGAGGAGATCAATCTGTTTCTCAGACCAATCCCTCTTTCTGGCATCAAAACCGATAATCCATCCCGATTGATGGGCCCAGTCCACAAATGCGTCTTTCGCCTTGAGGCCTCCCAGTATTCCCATCACATAATGGGCGCAGCCAACCACTTTTTTTGCGTTTTTACGGATGTCGGCGTTATTGGCGAGCATCCATTTGAGGACAACGGGGGGCATGTAGGCGGCAGGCTCCGCGTTTCCGCTCTCCTCAGCCCAGAGGGGGTCGACGCCTTCCAGTGCCCGAGCCTCTTTTTGGGCCCGTCCGTCCAGATAGGGGATATAAGGACCGATGGAGTTCCAGTCCGTGTCGATGGGAACAATGCCGCAGATAATACCGCTGCAACTGATACCGCCCACCTCATCAGGATCCACCTTTCCCTTGGTGACACATTCCTTGATGCCTTCAGCCACCACACGATAGAATTGTTCAGCCTCCATTTCCGCCCATCCAGGCTTGGGATAGAGGATTTCATGCTCCCGGTAAGCATCGGCGACCAGTTGCCCATCAATGGTGTATATGGCAACCTTGGTTCCCATGGTGCCACAGTCATAACCGATATAGTAACGTTTCGTCATGGATTCCGCCTCCTACGGGATATTTTCTAGAAATAGGCTTTTTCGGTTTCTCGGTTGAACAGGTGCATCTTGTTTTTCATCACATCCAGCCAGATTTTGTCACCCATCTTAATATCGTGGTCCACGGATACCTTAAGTTTGAGTTTATTATTGGGGATCTCGATATCCACTATCATCTCTTCCCCCAAGGGTTCGGTCACAATGACGTCCGCGGGAAAATTATCTTCTCCGCCCTTTTTTCCGCTGACAATGAAGTTCTCGGGCCGAACACCCAGCACCACCTCTTTAGGTTTGGATGAAGGATCACCGTTGTTTTCCTTATAGCGATCGATCAGATCCGAAGGGAGACTGATCCTGAACGACTCGTTGACCAACTGCCATTTTTCTCCGGTGACATCAAGGTCGCAATCGATGAAATTCATGGGCGGATCCCCCACAAACCCCGCCACAAACTGATTCACGGGGCGGTTGAAGATTTCAAAGGGGGTCCCCACCTGTTGCAGCACACCAAAATTCATAATGGCGATACGATCGGCCATGCTCATGGCTTCCATCTGGTCATGGGTCACGTAGATCATGGTGGTGCCTAAGGTGCGCTGCAGGAGTTTCAATTCTCCCCTCATGTGGGTGCGGAGCTTAGCATCCAGATGGGAAATGGGTTCATCCAGAAGGAAAACCTGGGGCTCCCGCACAATGGCCCGCCCGATGGCCACCCGTTGTCGTTGACCGCCGGAAAGCTGTTTCGGGTAACGGTCGAGAAAATCCGTAATCTCAAGGATCTCCGCAGCCTTCTCTACCCTTTTCTTGATTTCGGCGTCGGAATATTTCTGTTTTCCCACACGCAGGGGAAATGCCATATTGGCAAAAACTTTTTTGTGGGGATAAAGGGCATAGGTCTCAAAAACCATGGCGATATCCCGATCTTTCGGTTCCACCTCATTGACCACATGATCTCCGATAAGAATCTCCCCCTGGGAGATTTCCTCCAGACCGGCAATCATTCTAAGGGTGGAGGATTTGCCGCATCCCGAAGGCCCCAGAAGGCTGAAAAATTCCTTGTCTTTACAATCCAGAGACAAGTCCAGAACCGCCTCCACCTTTCCATACCGCTTCCAAACATTATTAAGTGTTACTTTCGCCAAAACCGATTCTCCCGTAAACGAACTCAGTCGAGTTTTTTTAGGATTAAAGTGACTTTTTATTTACTGTCGTACGGCGCCCATGGTCATTCCCTGTACCAGATACTTCTTCACCAGAAGCCCCAAAAAAAGCATGGGGGTGATGAGAATGGTTCCGGCGGCCATGATGCCGCCCCATTGAATGGCAACCGTGCTGTGCAGCTCAGCCGTGGCCACGGGAAGGGTCTTGGCGCCCTGCTGCCCGAAGACGCTGGCAAAGATGAAGTCATTCCATGAAAACACCAGACAGAGGATTAGGGCCGCCACTATCCCGGGCATGGCCAGGGGCAGGATAACCTTGTAAAAGGCCTGGATGTTGGAACATCCGTCCACCTTGGCCGCTTCCTCCACTTCCACGGGGATATCTTCGAAAAAGCTCCTCATGAACCATACGGCAAAGGGGAGATCAAATGTGGTATAGGCCAGAATAAGCCCCACCAGGTTTCGCCCACGGAGGGCCTCCAACAGCCCCAGCCCGGTAAAGATGGAATAGAGGGGTACCATAACCGCCACAACCGGCGCCATACGGGTGGAGAGTATCCAGAAGGAAAGATGCTGTTCCCCCTTGATTTTGCCCCGTGCCAACCCATAGGCCGCCAGGGCCCCGAAGGCCACGGAGATGACCGATGCGGAGCCTGCGGCAACGATACTGTTGACGATATAGGTCAGAAAATGTTCTTCCACAAACAGGTTGTGATAATGACGCAAAGTGGGCGTAAAATTGAACATCTTCTCGAAAGCCCCGGCCCAGTCGCCGATGTCCGGAATCTGAAAAGCGTCCCGGAGTTCCTTTAAGGAGGAGAGGACCATAATGAGCAGGGGGAGGGTGGTCCAGAGAAAAAAGGCGGCAATGGCCACATACATGAGGGTTCGCCAGAAGGCTCTCTTTCTCTTGGCCGCCCTGCTGACCAGTTCAGCTTCAGCCATTGTTGCCCACCTCCTTCTTCTTAAAGACCACATTCACAAAAAACATGCCCATGATAATGGTAAAGAGCAGCAGGATAAACCCGATGGCCGCTCCCCGTCCGAACTCGAAATAGCGGAACGAAACATTATAGAGGTAAAAAGGAAGAATCTTGGTGGTATCCGCAGGCCCTCCTTTCGTTAGCACGTAGATCAGATCAATCAAGCGGACGTTATCCATGAAGCGCACCACAACAGCAATGAGCAACACCCCTTTGATATTGGGCAGGGTCACCTCCAGAAACGTTCGCACGGGGCCGGCCCCGTCCACCCGGGCCGCCTCCAACTGATCCTGGGGCACCGCCTTGAGGCCCGCCAGAACGATGAGGATGATCAGGGGTGTCCACTCCCACACATCCGCCGCCACCACCGCCATGAATGCGGTAGACGGCATAAAAGGAAGCAGCCATGGCTTGGCATTGGCCAGAATGGTCTCCCCGCCCATGAGACCGGTGGATTTGAGGAACCAGTACCCCCAGCCGAATGAAACATTATATAGAAACCGAAAGAGGTACCCCACCACAATGGGGGCCACCATCATGGGCATGACAAAAATGACGATGAAGACATTTTCGAATTTTGCATTGTTGATGAGCATGGCGACACTCGTTCCCACGATCATCTCGATAGACAGGCAGAGGATAAAGTACCAGACCAGGAGTTTGACGCCGTTTAAAAACGGCTCATCATCCAGAAGGCGTACATAGTTGTATAGACCCACCCACACATCCTTCTCTCCGGGATCCATGGCGGTCTCTTTAAAACTCATGACCACCATCCAGATAAACGGATAGATGGTAATGACCGCCAATACGATAATGGTGGGCAGCATGAGCCAGAGGTGGAATGGGAGCATTCCTTTTATTTTGTTGAATAATCCTTGATTCGGGCCGGATCCCTGATACACGGGTAGAGGAGGGCTTAAGGTCTCTTCTTTCGGATGAGTCATGATAACGAATCTCTCTTTTATTAATCCCTATTCAGGTTAAATAAGGCCCGACCGGGGGGTACCGAGTGGCACCCCGGCAGGGCCGTGAAAGGCGTTTACACGCGATAAAGACGATCGGTTTTCTTTTTTATGGCATCGCAGGATTCTTTGGGAGACTTGAGGCCGCTGACGCACTTATGGATTTCCGAAGTCTGAATCTGAATGTACTCGTTAAACTTCACCACCTTGGGTCCCACCACGAACTGGGGTTTCCAGATACTCTCCAGAATGGGGCCGTAGGTGAGGGCATTGGGCATCAAGGGAACTTCATTCACCATCACCCCTTTTTCCATTTCCACCGGCTTGGCCAGTTTTTTCATGGGAGCGGTTTTCCGATCAAATGCCTTTTTCACATCCGGCATTTCAAAAACCGATTTCCGGGTGGGGGTGCCACCCACATCCTTTAAAACCATGTACTGGGTGTCGTGGGAAGTGGACCAGAGTGCGAAAAGATAGGCCGCCTTCTGCAGGTCGTTTTTAGCCCAACGATTAATGGCAATACCACCGATACCGCAGTTGGTACCGTTAACGGCCTTGCCCTTGCCCACGATCCATTCGGGAGCGCCCTTGGGGCAGAGTTCATAGACGGTACGGCCGCCGGCTGCCTTGGACTGTCTCGGATCCTCAACAACCGCTGCAAACTCGCCATACTGGGGCTGCATGGCTGCGAGTCCCGTAATATAGGCGGTGTTGGCACCCGACCAGTCGTTGGTGAGAGAGTCGGGATGGGCGTATTTCATGAGTTCTTTATAATTGCCCATGGTCATGATGGATTGCTCGTCCCCCCATTTACAGGGTCCCGGTTTGTTGCTGCCGAAGTAATCGTCAAAATCCCATTCCAGCCACATACCGTTGGCGTAGGAAACCCGCTGGTAGTCCAACTGGCCACCCCATCCTTCACGGCCCTGAAGGGCGATACCGTATTTGACATCGGGGAATTTGGCTTTTTTGAAAAATTTACAAATTTCCAAAACATCTTTCCAGGTGGTGTCTTTGGTATACACCAGGGGTTTTCCGTATTCAGCTTCAAAATTGGGGGAGTATTTTTCGAACAAGTCTTTTCGGTACATCATGACGGCCACGGCATTATCGTACGGGTAGGCCGCAATCTTGGGGTCACCGAAAAAGCGCCCGGTAATGTCCAAAAAGCGATTGAGCCACACATCATTTCCTACGCCGTTGGGAACCTTGGGCAGACTCGGATCTTTTTCAAAAGTGCGAAGATCAGAAGCATGTTTATAGAAAGGAGCACCAATAGGTTTGTCCTGGGAATAGAAGCAGGCATAGGCCCCTGTTCTTCCCCTCACATCAATACCCACCTTTTCGGCCACGATGTCCAGATGCTCTTCAATGATCTCGATGTCGATTCCGGTGAGATCCGTAAATCCTTTCACCTTACTTTTGATAGCAGCGGTTGGCGGTGTGTCTTCAGACATAAAAACAATTTTGGATCCGGAAAATTGTTTCCATTTCTGATCGTTCCCTGCATGGGCCAGTTGAGTTTTTGAAAATGGTGATTTCACAATCGTACCACCCACAAGCACCATCCCTCCAAGACCCATTTTCTTCAGTACCTCACGACGCGTCAAGTCCATCACGTACCCTCCTTTTCTCTTAGGTTAAAGGTTTTACAATGATAAACAAACCTCCCGCCACAACAGCCGGGTTCATTCACGCTATGAAAGAACAAATTTCATGAACATTTTCTCAATGTCTTCCCCTATACGGGGTTGCTTTTTTCACAATGTAGCAATATTATACTGTTGTAAGATTGTCAAGCAGGGACTCACGTCTCTGACCAAAAAAAGTAATCGACGCTGGCGATTGGGAAGTCCTTGGCTGTCAATACAATTTGGCACACATGACTCCATGCACTTAATCCTGCGGCAATGACCCAAACAAAACGCCTTTTACTGAGGTTCACATACGGTTGCTTTTAAAACGCCGGGCGTACTTTTTCGGCCATAGTACAGCAGAAATGAATTTGGAGTCCATTATTTAAATCTATGATCTTGGAGAAAAAACCATGGTAAAGAGTTTCTTGCATGTGGGTGTGGGCGTAAGAGATCTTGAAGAATCAATTCGTTTTTACATGGAAGTCATGGGGATGGAGGAAGAATACCGTTCCCATAACGAGGGAGAGAAGATCAGTCGCATTGTTGATGTGGAAAACGCTGATCTTGACGTGTGCATGTTGATCAAAAACAATCTTAGGATTGAGTTGCTGGCCTACAAAAGCGCGAAGTCCAATGACGAGCCATCCTTTATAAGACAGGATGCCATCGGCCTGACGCACCTGGCCTTCCTGGTGGACGATGTGGATAAAGAATATGAAAGGATCAAGACATTGGGTTACTCATTTAACGCACCCCCCATGGTCGCCAGGAAAAACGGCCCCAAAATCACCTACTTCAGAGGCCCGGACAACGTCATCATCGAAATTTATCAGAAGATGGGTTAATCGATAATGGCCTCAAATACCAGGTCGTACTTGTCACTCCGGTAGAGGGACTCCTCGCATTCTATGGCCTGGCCGTTTTCCAGATAGGTGGTTCCTTTTATGAGGAAAACGAGGGTCTGTTCCTCAAGCCCCAGCAAGGCAGCAGAATCGCCCGTTATTTTCGCTATCCGCAGGTTCTGGGAATGCCTGAAAGGCTTACATCCGTAAACCGTCTCAAAGACCTTCCACAATGAAGCGGCGAGTTCTTCCTTCTGAATCCCCGGACAGAGATCCGTACGAATATACCGGGTTTCCAACATCATGGGTTCATCATTGGCCAGACGCAATCGTTCCAACTTCACGATCCTGTCACCTTTTTTAAGTCCCATCCGCTCTCTTGCAAAGGCATTGACCGGAACCACTTTTTTGCTCAAAACCTCCGTAGAAGGGATAAGCCCCATTTCTTTCATGTTCTGGGTAAAACCCAAGACTTTTCTCAAATCCCGCTTTACCTTCCCCATGCGAACAAAGGTGCCTTTCCCCGCTTTTCGTTCCAGTAAGTTTTCATGGACGAGATCGTTTAGGGCACGTCGTATTGTGGTGGATGAGATATCGTATCGCTCACTGAATTCACGTTCTGAAGGCAGGAGATCACCATCTTTAAATTCCCCTTTCAGGATCTTTTTTTTGAGTTCTTCCTTCAATTGATAGTAAAGGGGAACTTTGGATTGTTGGTCAATCACCATCGGTTTCACCTGCTCTCCGGGAAAGGGAATAGGGCTAAAGGAACCCTCCTTCATGCTCTGTTGTTGAATTTGAATGTGAGTGCGTAATATTATGATAACCGCCCGTTGTCAAGGTAAAATATACTGATCAAATATGGACAATCCCTCGGAAAACCAAACTCACCCCACAGGGAGATAAAACACAAGAATCATACCGGGCTTATGATATGATGCTCAGGATGAAGATTGAGAAATCAAGCCCCCCAACTTTGGGTAAACCCGCACCCCTAAATATTTGCTTTAAAGGATCAAAGAACACAAATGGGACATTGGCCCTTTTTTTCTTGACCGGTACAGTAACATTGCAATATTGTACTAAAGATATATCTGAAGACTGGGCTGGAAAGTTTAATTTTTGCGGAGCAAATGAGCAAATGAGCAAACGGTTTAATGAGGAGCCCCTTAAAAAACAGTCCATGTGGTTATCCTGCCGGAATGAAACCAATTCGTGAGGAGAAAGATAATGAGCAATAAAACACAAAAAAAAGAGACGGCAAAAGGGAAAGGCGCCACCAAGGCTGTCAGTTCGGAAATCCTTCTAAGGATGTACCGGAATGCTTACGCAACGCGTCATTTCGAACTGAAATGTATGGAACTTTATCGACAGGGTTTCATACGAGGCTACCTTCACCCCTATCTGGGGGAGGAGGCCATAGCCGCCGGCGCCTGCGAGGCCCTGCGTCCGGAGGACTACATTGTAAGCACCCATCGGGGCCACGGACATTGCATCAGCAAAGGGGCGGATCTCAAGAAGATGTTTGCTGAAATTATCGGCAGGGAAACCGGCTACTGCAAAGGCCGGGGAGGCTCAATGCACATGTTCAGCAAAGAAAACAACAACCTGGGGGCTAACGGAATCGTTGGGGCCGGTATTCCCATCGGGACAGGTGCCGCAATGGGTATCAAGGTCAGAAAAAGTGATCAGGTGGTAATCGTCTTTTTCAGTGACGGCGCTGCAAATCAGGGGGTTTTTCCGGAATCCATGAATTTTGCGTCAGCCTTTAACCTGCCGGTTATCTTCATTCTGGAAAACAATCATTACGCGGTCTCCACACCGGTGGAATGTTCATTCGGGAACTGCGATCTGGCGTGTAAAGGGCCGGCCTACGGAGTACCGGGTGTCTGTGTTGAAGGAAATGACGCGGTGGAAGTTTATACCACAACCAAGAGCGCCGTAGAAAGAGCTTCGAAAGGGGAAGGGCCGACCCTTATTGAAGCCAAGACGTACCGGCATGGCGGGCATCATGTCAATGACCCCGGACTTTACATGGATCAAGAGCTCCTGACACAATGGAAAGCAAAAGATCCCCTTGATATTTTGAAAAAGAAAATAAAAAACAAAAAGAAACTGAAAATGATCGAAGAAAAAATGGACCAGGAACTGGACGAGGCCGTAGCGTTTGCCAAGAACAGTCCGCAACCATCCGTGGATGATTTTTTGGCAAGTATCCCCAATTTCTGATAAAACCACCAGTTAAGGAGTCATAAAATGTCTGAAATGATGTATCGGGAAGCTTTGAACAGGGCCCTTTTTGAGGAGATGAGAAGAGACCCCACGGTCTTCGTTCTGGGAGAAAACATCGGTGAACGGGGGGGAAGCTACCAGGTGACAGCAGGGCTTTTAAAAGAATTCGGTGCTGTTCGTGTAATGGATACGCCGCTTTCCGAAGCCACTTTTACGGGTGCCGCCGTGGGTGCAGCCCTTACCGGTACCAGGCCCGTTGTGGATATTCTGTTCGTTGATTTTACAACTGTCTGTATGGACGCCATCGTGAATCAGGCGGCCAAATATGAGTTCATGTCCGGCGGTCAAGGGGAAGTCCCCATGGTACTGAGAACCCAGGGGGGTGCTGGAAACGGCATTGCGGCCCAGCACTCGCAGAGCCTGGAAGCCTTTTTCTACCATATCCCGGGACTGAAACTCGTCATGCCTTCAACACCCAGCGATGCCTATGGTCTGCTGGTATCTTCCATACGAGATAATCAGCCCACCATATTTCTGGAACATAAGCTGTTGTATATGACCAAAGGGGATGTGCCCGACGAGGCGTTTAACGTTCCCTTAGGCAAGGCGGATGTCAAAAAAGAGGGTGACGATGTAACGCTCATCACCTATTCCTACATGACACTCAAGTGTCTGGAGGCCGCGGAACTGTTGGAAAAAGAGGGTATCAGTGTCGAAGTTCTGGATCTGAGAACCCTGAAACCCCTGGACCAGGAGGCCATCCTGGCATCCGCCAGAAAAACAGGGAAAGTGATCATTGTCCATGAGGCCTGTAAAAGAGGCGGGGTCGGCGGCGACATTGCAGCCATGATCATGGAAGAAGCCTATGACGATCTGGACGGACCGGTGATTCGGGTTTGCGGAAAGGATACATCGATCCCATACAACCTGGAGTTGGAAAAGGTCTGTATTCCCACAGTGGCGGATATTATTGAGGCGGTGATCAAAATCACCTAGCGCGTGCCCGGACCATTTTTCCATATTTATCATTATTTAAGGATGAACATATACCATGGCGACAAAGATTATGATGCCCCAAGCGGGGCAGGATATCACGGAAGGCAGGATCGTAAAATGGCTGAAAGCAGAAGGGGACGCGGTCAAAGAAGGAGAATCCATCTGTGAGGTGGAAACCGAAAAGGTTGTCTTTGAGGTGGAATCTCCTGCCGATGGCATACTTCTGAAAATCGTTGTTTCGGACGGAGAAAAAGCTGAAATCTTCTCCACCATCGGCATTGTGGGGGCCGAAGGGGAAACGGTTGACCTTAAGGAATTTCTAAAAGAAGGAGCAGAAAAAGAAAAAGGAATTGACGTTTCCCATATTCGAAAACAACTGTCCAAAAAGGGCGGGGGGGGCGGCGGCAAGCTCAAAATCTCCGGCAGGGCCAGAAAACTGGCCAAAAAAATGGGGGTTGATCCCGAGACCATTGAAGGGAGTGGCCCCGGCGGCCGAATCGTGGAAAAGGATATCATGGCAGCGGCCGAATCGGATGGAGACACATCGGTGCGGATATCCCCCGTGGCCCGAAAAATGGCGGAAGAGTACCGTATTAACATCCGAAAACTGCAAGGGTCGGGACCCGGCGGTCGAATCGTGAAAGAGGACGTTCAGCAAGCGATTGATGGTACACCGGACCAAGGGGCACCGGCTGGAAAACCCGCCAAAACAGGTGCTAAAGAGGTCAGGGAAGTGGTGCCCATCCGTGGGGTCAGGCAGGTCATCTTTGAAAGGATGCATCAGAGCCTGCAGCAATCCGCTCAGTTGACCATCAGCAGCGAAGTGGACGTAAAGGAACTGGTCCGCTTTCGAACGTTTTTGGGTGAGGGCCCTGAGGACGAGCGCATCAAGGTCTCTTACAATGCAATCCTCTTGAAAATGCTGGCAAAAGCCCTTGAAGACCATCCGAGAATGAATGCCTCCGTCGTGGAAAATGAGATCTGGGAGTGGAAAACGGTCAATCTGGGGGTTGCGGTAGACGTTGAAGAAGGTCTGGTAGTCCCCGTGATTCGGAACGCCAATGAGAAAAATGTGGTCACCATTCAAAATGAATTGAACGACCTGGCGGCCCGGGCCAAATCAAAAAAACTGGTTCCTGATGACCTTCAGGGAGGCACTTTCACCCTGACCAACATGGGGTTTCTGGATGTGGATACCTTCACACCCATTATCAATCCCCCTGAAAGCGGCATTTTGGGTGTGGGAAGGATCGTGGAAAAACCGGTGGTGGAAAACGGCGAGATTTCAGTTGGAAAAAGAATGGTTCTGAGCCTGACCTTTGATCACCGGATCATCGACGGTGCGGACGGGGGCCGTTTTCTGAAAAAGCTAAAGACTTATATTGAAAACCCGTATATCCTCATGGCTGTTGGAAATTGATTTTCCAATATGGGCCTTTTTTTTGAATTATCGGTTGCTTCAGTGGAAATCCACTAAAGACCGGTGTTGCAGTTTTCTTTACTGGTGAATCAGGCGGGGTGATATTTTCCCTGATTTTTGTCATGTTATCCGCTTCTGCACTTAAATTAGTTGTCTTTGGATCATTGCTTCAGTGGCTTGAAGAGAACCTGCAAGGCCTGGATGCCCTCGTATTTGACATCGACGGTGTCTGGCTGATTGACAATTCCCTGGTACCGGGCAGTCTGGAATTGATGGCTGCGTTGAGGCGTGAAAAGATTCTGTTTTCATTGTTAACCAACGACGCAAATCATTCCACCAGCGAAAAATCGCAATCCCTTAATCAATGCGGGCTGGAAATTTCGCACGAAGAGATTGTATCCTGTGGTGACGGTCTAAAAGGATTTGTTTCGAGCCATCAACTGGGCGAACAGACCTTCTTTGCCATGGGAGATCTTGGAAAACCCTGTTTCGGTGAAAAGGCCGGCCTTTTGATCACTCGGGAACTTGACCAATTGCCCCTCTGCAAAGGGGTCATTATCGGTGAAGATAATTATGACTGGGAAAGGGTCATTAACAGCGTGGTCAACTATTTTATAGAACGCCCTGAAAGCCTGCTGATTGTACCGAACCCCGATGAATTCTATCCCAAAACCGCCGGAAAAATCCAGATTGCCGCCGGTGGTATAGCCAGATTCATTCAAAGGGTCCTCAAGACTTACGGCATCAGCCTGGAACCCGTCTACCTTGGAAAACCGTACGAACCCATTTTCAAACACAATCATCTTCAGTTGGAAAAAAGATTTGGCAATACCATTGATCGCCGTCGCGTTCTGATGATCGGAGATCACCTGACGTCCGATATCGCGGGGGCCAACCGTTTCGGTTATCGTTCCGCCCTTCTCCTGAGCGGTCTGACGAACAAACACCATGTGGAAAGATCCCGCATCAAACCGGAACTTTTATTCAAAGCGTTGTAATGGAAAACATTTAAACCCTTTTTGAACCATTGGGAGAAAAAAATGCCCATCGTGAATGCAAAAGAGATGCTCTTAAAAGCAACGAAAGAAAAGTATGCGGTCGGTGCCTTTAACGTGACCAATCTGATCCAGTTGGAGTCGGTGGTGGAGGCGGCCACCGAAAGAAAGGCGCCTCTGATTATTCAGACATCGGTAACGCCTTCCAAGTTTCTCAAACCGGAAGTGATTGGTGCCATCTACAGAACGGTGGCGGAATCAGCGCCTATTCCCATCTGTCTCCATCTGGACCACTGTACGGATGTGGCCTACTGTAAAACCTGTGCGGATGCAGGATATACCAATATCATGATCGACGCCTCCAAGCAGAATTTCAGTGAAAACATCAAACAGACCCGGGAGGTATGCCAATACTGTCATGCACTGGAAAATGTTTCGGTGGAAGGTGAACTGGGGACCGTCTCCGGCATTGAAGATCAGGTGAAGGTTGCCGAAGATGAGGCGGCCCTGTGTGATCCCGAGGAGGCATTGAAATTTGTCAATGAAACCGGCATCGACATTTTTGCCCCCGCAATCGGAACGGCCCATGGCGTCTACAAATCTAAGAATCCCAAACTCGATTTCGACAGGCTCGCACAAATCGCTGAACTCATTAACGGTAATGAACCCAAAATACCGCTAGTGATACACGGTGGCACCGGTTTACAGCCCGATGTGGTCAAGAAACTTGTCTCCCTGGGAGGAACCAAATTTAATGTCTCTACCGATTTAAAACATTCCCTCATTAATACGACCCATGAGTATATTTCGTCGCATCGAGACGAATATAATCCCGGGAAAATAGACATGGCTGTCAAAGAAGCCATTAAAGCAAGAATCAACTACTGGATTGATCTGCTGGGTTGTGCGAATAAAGCGTAATGGTTGTTCAGTGAAACAATGAAAGGGGATTAAACATGTCAACTTTAAAAGCCATATTTTTCGACCAAGACGGCGTTATCATCGACACCGAAAAGGACGGCCACCGGATCGCTTTTAATGAAGCCTTCAAAGCCTTTGGATACGATTTTGAATGGGACGTGGAACAGTATCACAGGCTTCTTCAAATATCTGGCGGAAAAGAGCGGATGCGGCACTATTTTCACGAGAAAAGCCTTTTTGGAGACCTTTTAAAAAGTGAGGAAGATGAATTCATCAAAGACCTTCACGGGAAAAAAACCGAAATTTTTATCTCTTTAATCGAATCAGGGAAACTGCCGCTCAGGCCCGGCATCAAACGGATCATGAAAGAAGCCATGGCAAAGGGATTGAAACTGGGGGTCTGCACCACCGCCAACGAAAGATCTGCCCATGCCATCGCCAGGGGAATACTGAACGAAATTGAATTCGAATTCGTTCTTGCCGGAGAGGTGGTGAGCAAAAAAAAGCCCGACCCCGAGATTTATCTCTTGGCCCTCCGGAAAAGCGGCCTGAAACCCAATCAGTGTATTGTGGTTGAGGACTCCCGAAATGGTATTCTGGCGGCAAAAGCGGCCGGTCTTCGTGTTGTGGCCACCACCAATGTCTATACTGAACAGGAAGATTTGAGCGATGCTGACATTATTCTGACCACCCTGGGTGATCCTGGAAGTGAGAAGGGAATATTAAAAAAAGGGGATAAGGAGAGACTTGAATTCGATGGAGTTCTACATGTTGACCAGTTGATGAATTATTTTTCAATTTGAAAACCCCTCTGTGAAAGTCCGGGGCTCAAGCACGGGCTTTCACAACATCTGCGCCTCTTCCGGAAGTCCTGTTCCACTTTCCTTGACGAACCTGTCGATTCGCAATACAATCCAACAGCCTTTGTTTCTGTATTTAAACCCATTCTTAACCCATCAAGGAGTAAAACATTATGGCCGATACAGCACAGTTGACCGTCGATGGAAAAACATATGAGATCCCCCTGGTCACCGGCAGTGAAGGGGAAAAAGCAATTGACATCACCACCCTACGCGCTAAAACCGGACTGATCACGCTGGATCCGGGCTGCGGGAATACCGGGCTTTGCCAAAGCAGCATTACCTTCATGGACGGCGAAAAGGGCGTTCTGAGATACCGGGGCATCCCCGTGGACCAGTTGGCCGACCATTCCACCTTCAGGGAAACCGCCTATCTGCTGATCAATGGAGAACTCCCCACCCACGAGGAGTTGCAGCGCTTCAGCATGCGGCTGAACGACCACAGCCTGGTACACGAGGACATGCACGCATTTTTTGAAAATTATCCCCGCGGAGCCCACCCCATGGGCATGCTCTCCTCCATGATCAACGCCCTGAGGGCGTTTTATCCCAGCCTTCGAGACCGGAGCCAGGAAGAAGAAATCAACATCATTTTTGCCAGGCTTCTGTCCAAGGTCAGAACCCTGGCGGCCATGAGTTACAAGATTTCCCTTGGGCACAAAGTGGTCTACCCGCGGCACGACCTCTCCTACTGCGCCAATTTTTTAAACATGATGTTTGATTCACCCGTGAGGCCCTATGAGGTGGATGAGGACCTGGTGGATGCGCTGAATGTTTTCTGGATCCTGCATGCGGACCATGAACAGAACTGCTCCACCTCATCGGTGCGAGCTGTGGGAAGCGCCCGGGTCAACCTGTACGCCGCCATTTCAGCCGGCATATCAGCACTGTGGGGACCCCTTCACGGCGGGGCCAACCAGGCGGTGATCGAGATGCTTCAGCAGATACACCAAAACGGCGGCGATACGGCCCCTTTCATCGCCCGGGCCAAGGACCGAAGCGATCCTTTCAGGCTCATGGGATTCGGACACCGGGTCTACAAAACCTTTGACCCCAGGGCCCGCATCATTGAAAAGGTGTGCAACAAGGTACTTAAAAAGCTTAACAGGGAAGATCCCCTCCTCCCCATTGCCAAGAAGCTGGAGGAAGTGGCGCTGAAGGACAGCTATTTCATTGACCACAACCTCTATCCCAATGTGGACTTTTACGCCGGCATTGTTCTGCGGGCCATCGGCATTCCTTTGAACATGTTCCCGGTCATGTTTGCCATCGGCCGCCTGCCCGGGTGGATCGCCCAGTGGAAAGAAAGCGCGGACGATCCCAAATGGAAAATATACCGGCCGCGGCAGATCTACACCGGGTCTCAAAAAAGGGATTATGTCCCCATGAAGGAAAGAGGGTGATTATTAAGCGAGGTTCTTCACAATGGCCACACCGAACTCCGAACACCTGACCTCTTTCGCTCCCTCCATCTGACGGGCCAGATCATAGGTGACGGTTCCCTGGTGAATGGTCTTTTTGAGGGCTGAAACCACTGTTTCCGACGCCTCGTCCCAATGAATAAACCGGAGCATTTCAACCCCGGACAGAATCAAGGAACCGGGGTTGACCTTGTCTTGATCCGCATACTTGGGGGCTGTGCCGTGGGTGGCTTCAAACAGGGCGCGGCAATCCCCGATATTGGCGCCGGGAGCCATGCCTAAGCCCCCCACCTGGGCCGCAGCCGCATCTGAAAGGTAATCACCGTTCAGGTTGGGGGTGGCGATCACGTCATACTCTTCCGGGCGCAGGAGAAGTTGTTGAAACATGGCGTCAGCGATGCGGTCCTTGATCACAATCCGATCCTCAGGCTGATGTCCATGGAATTTCTCGTAAAGATCCGCTTCCGTCAGCGTAACATCCCCGTAAGTCTCACGAGCGACATCATACCCCCAGTCCCTGAAAGCACCTTCCGTGTATTTCATGATGTTGCCCTTGTGGACCAGGGTCACGCTCTTCCGGTGATGGTCCAAGGCATATTGAATGGCCATGGATACCAGACGATCGGTGTTTGCTTTGCTCATGGGTTTGATGCCCACGGCACTCTCCAGGGAAACCGTCGTTCCACCCGCCGCCTTCGACCTGGCATTTATGGAAGCCAAAAGCTCACGGGCATCAGTGGATCCGGCCGGCCACTCCAACCCCGCATAAACGTCTTCCGTGTTCTCCCTGAAAATCACCACGTCCACCCGCTCGGGATGGGTCACCGGCGCGGGAACACCATCAAGGTAGCAAACCGGGCGCACGCAGGCATACAGATCAAGAGTCTGGCGAAGGGCGACGTTCAAGGAACGAAATCCCCCCCCCAACCGGGGTGGTGAGGGGTCCCTTGAGGGCCACGCCGTAACGGGATATGGCCGAAAGCGTCTCTTTGGGAAGGGGGTTTTTCACCCCATAGTGTTCCTGCGCTTTTTCCCCGGCCAGGATTTCCCGCCAGGATATCCCCCTTTTACCATCATACACCCTTTCCACCGCTGCATCCAGAACGGATTTAGTTGCCGACCAAATGTCGGGGCCTATACCATCCCCTTCGATAAACGGGATGATGGGGAAATCGGGTACAACAGGCCGCTGTTGATCATCCCACTGGATGGTGTTTGCAGCATCGTCAGCAGCCGACTCCGCCAAAGTAGCTACGACGGCCGGATCGGAAGTGTTTTGGGTTTTCATTTTTTTCTCCATTTTGAAAGTCCTTCCGGCTCTTTGCGGATTAACGTGAAGAATTGATTTTTTGAACCAAAAGTGTCAGAAGCCAAAAGCACCACTCATTCCCGCGCAGAGCGTGGGAATGAGGGCAACGGTCCTTTCCTTCACGCCAAAGCTTTGGCTCGATTAAAATAATTATATTCAGCCAAAACACATCTCGGTAGCCCGGTTTTGGCTGCGAATAAACCTTTTAATAAAGATCCTCCAATGTCAGCGTATTAGCCACCAGTTCTTTGGCATAGGCATTGTTTGTAACCCCAAACGTAGTTACCATGGTCAGGAAAATGTTTTTTCCGGTTCCGGTAACCCGTCGAAAAACGTCCAGTTTACGCCGCAGGTCCTTGGCGTATTTTTTGTCAATGGTAAACTCCATTTCAGAATACTTCATTTCACACAGGTTGATTGTATCGTCTCGCCGATCAATCAACAGGTCAATCTGCGCGCCGGGAATATTGGAATTTGCAGAAGATTGATAACGCCATGGAGCTTCTGTTGTTTCAACGCTCGCGATTCCCAGGGCCGTTTTTAGCCGTAGCGCATGTTTCAAACAAAGGCCCTCAAAAGCATATCCAGCCCAAGCTCTTCGACGCGGCGCATTTTGCTGAGTTAACCAGTATCCATCCCCGGGCGACCTCTTTCCAAGTCTTCCGACCCAATCCAGAAAAAACAGAGAATATTCATCGGAAAGCCGGTAAAGCGCATCGTTTGCATTTTTGCCGAAAGGGGTCTGGGGTAGAATAAAGCCGGATTCCTCCAACTCCTCGAGACGATGGCTCGCGCTACCTCCGGATCGCAGACCGATCGACCGCAGGATTTCGGTACGTGTCAATCCCTGACGCTTTTTGGCAAGCGTTTTGATGATCTTCTGATGCTGCTCACTTTCATCGAAAAGCGAAGTGTACAGTCTATGGAACTCATTGCGCAGAAGTCCCTGAGAGGAAAAGCATGTCTTGTCGATAATCTGAGCAGCCGACAAACCCGGTTCCGATTGTTTCAGGTAATGTGGAACCCCTCCCATGGCCATATAGAGTTCCACAATCTGGGCCCGTGTCAGATCCACACCCTGAGACTGAAGGAAGGCCTCTGTTTCGTGTAGTGTGAAGGGGAGGAGGCGTATCTGGCGTGTCAGACGGTTATGCAGCCCTCCCCTGGCAGTCACGATGTTTTGGATCATCCAGGATGCTGCCGAGCCGCAAACCACCATGATAAAATCGTTTTTCCGCGAGCCCCAGCTGTTCCAAAAGTGCTCTAAACTGGAGAGGAATTTTGAGCGCGGTGTGTTCAGCCAAGGCAATTCGTCAAAAAATACAATTCGTTTCCCCGTTTCCTTTTTGAGTATCGGCGATTCAAGAAATTGTTCCAACTGCCTAAACGCTTCAGCCCATGAAGCGGGTCTCTGCGGTTGGATGCCCATTCCAATGGCCTTGCCAAGGGCCTGGGCGAAGTTGTCCAGCTGCTCTTTCAGGGCCGCGCCATGTTTCCCTATGATCTCGAAGCAGATCTCGGCGTCAAAAAACTCCCTGACCAAGTGGGTTTTCCCGACACGACGTCGTCCGTAAACCGCAACAAATTCAGGATCCGACGATTTGGAGGCGAGCCCCAAGATCCCCTTCTCCACCTTACGCCCTATGATTCGCTCTAAGCTCATAATACCGTATTTTGGCCCAATTTAATGAGCCATGTCAAGCCAAAAGTAAAATCGAAGACCCTGTTTTGGCCAATTATAATGATTTATATCAAGCCGAAACCTTTGACAGCACGGGAACCTGGTATCAGCAACGTTGACAGTTACGCCATAGCATTGTAAACAGATTAATCTGCCATATGGGCCTTCAAAGAGGAGACAAAAAACCATGCAACATCCGTTTGACCGGGAAAACGCCCTGAAGATTTTATCCGTGAAACGCCGCGAACTGGGACGGGGGCTTTCTTATACCGAAAAAATCCTCTTTCTCCATGAAATACCCCGGAAAACACCCGGAAAACTACAGCCGGGAGTCCATCAGATCTTTCTTCGACCGGATCGGGTCGCCATGCAGGATGCTACCGCCCAGATGGCCATGCTCCAGTTCATGCAGACGGGACAGAAAAAAACCAACATCTCGGCCACCATTCACTGTGATCACCTCATCCGGGCACGGGAAGGGAGTGATATTGACCTTGAGGGCGCTTTGGACGTCAACAAGGAAGTGTACGATTTTCTCTCTTCGGCAGCCATGAAATACGGAATCGGTTTCTGGGGACCCGGATCGGGCATCATCCACCAGGTGCTCCTGGAAAATTATGCCTTCCCGGGGGGGCTCATGATCGGAACCGATTCACACACCCCCAACGCGGGGGGCTTAGGCATGATCGCCATCGGCGTTGGCGGGGCCGACGCTGCTGAAGTCATGGCCGGACTCCCCTGGGAAACCACCTTCCCCTCACTGGTGGGGATTAAACTGACAGGTGAACTGACGGGGTGGGCATCTGCCAAAGATATTATCCTGGAGATGCTGGAGCGATTCAGCGTCAAAGGCGGGACCGGGAAGATCTTTGAATATTTCGGCCAGGGGGCAAAAGGGCTGTCGGCGGCCCAGAAGGCGACCATCACCAATATGGGTGCTGAGCTTGGGGCCACGAGTTCCGTATTTGTCT
>JABGPV010000270.1 GCA_018644785.1 Deltaproteobacteria bacterium
CCACAAAAGGGGCAATCAGTTCTTTTTCAAATGTGGCTCTCAGATCCAGGATTTCAAGCGGAATTTTAAGGTATTCTGTGATTTCCCGGATCCTTGAGATCCGTTGTCGGGTGATGTCGTCAGGGGATGGCAGAGCGAAGTGCAGGCCGTGGATCCGGTGTCCGGACCCCTTTAGAAAGGCTGCTGCCAGAGTGCTGTCCACGCCCCCGCTCATGGCCACGAGTATGTTCAAGGATTTTCGCTTGTTCACGGGGTTAGATGGATTCCGCATGTCAAATTCCGCAATCCGCAATCCACAATCCGCAATTCAGTTCAGGAGGGTCTTGTTGAATTTGACTTCCATGGCCCGGGCCGGGCATGCGACCACGCACCATTCGCATGCACTGCATTTTTCCTTGTCAAAGACAACGTCCATTTCCGGTCTGTTGATGCTGAGAGCGCCCGTGGGGCAAACCGCCGTACAGGCGCCGCATTGATAACACTTGTCATCGTTCCGTTTGATATCCTCGCCGATGCTCTCCACTTTGACGCCGATATCTTTGAGGTATTGGATCCCTTTTTTGTAATTCTTTTTATGGCCACTCAGCTGCAGCACCATAAGGCCTTCTTTTCGTGGATAAATGACGGCTTTGAGGATGTTAAAAGAGAGATCGAACTCTTTGACAAGCGTTGCCGCGATGGGATCGCCAACAACGGTTTTGGGAAACCGCAACGAAATGGTTTTTGAATACATGGTTATTTCTCCCTTTTTGGTTTACCCATCAATATTTATTGATGACCCTTTCAAATCCTGGAAGGGAAGCGGTGATGGACGATTCAGCAACGCAATAGGCAATCCTGAAGTGACCGGGGCCTAAGAATCCGCTTCCCGGAACGGTCAGAATGTTTTCCTCTTGAAGGGCCTCAATAAAGGCCACATCATCTTCAATGGGGGACTTGGGAAATAGATAAAATGCGCCTTCCGGCTTTTCGAACTGATAACCGAAACGCCTGAGTGCGTCACACAGGATGTCCCTGTTTTTCCGGTACGGCGAGATGTCCACGCTGTCATGGAGCAGGTGCAGGATGGCCCGTTGCATGATTGCCGGTGCATTCACATAGCCCAGGGTGCGGTTGCAGAAAATCATGCCTGCCAGAATCAACCCCTTGTCGGACATGTCGGGATGGACCGCTGCATAACCGATCCGTTCACCCGGCAGGGACAGGTCTTTGGAAAATGAGGTCACCAGAAAGCTTTCAGGGTAAGCGTCGAAAATGCTGGGGACGTGAACACCGTCATAGACAATTTTTCGGTAGGGTTCATCGGAAATGAGATAAATGGGACTGCCCTGTTTCCGGCTGTAATGGGTCAGCAGGTCCGCCAGTTTACCAATGTCTTCCCTGGTGTAGACCTTGCCGGTGGGATTGTTGGGGGAATTGATCAGAACAGCCTTTGTTTTTTCGCTGATGGCACCTTCAATGGCATCAAAATCAAAGGAAAAATCCTCCTTTGTGGGCACCCGATGTACCACCCCCTGATGATTGTCCAGATAGAAATCATACTCAACAAAATAGGGCTTGGGAATGATCACTTCATCACCCGGATTGAGGATGGTCTTAAATACCACATTTAGACCGCCTCCGGCCCCCACGGTCATGACAACCTCATCGCCTGAAAAAGCCGCTTCGTTATAAGTGCTTAGAAAATCGCCGACAGCTTTACGTGTTTCAGGAAACCCGGCATTGGGCATGTAGGCGTGCCGGGAGGGGGACGGGTCTTCAATCAATTCTTTTAGGATTTCTTTCAGCTTAAACGGAGGTTCCAGATTGGGATTTCCCAGACTGAAATCAAACACGTTTTCCGGTCCGAACTGCTGCTTTCGTTTGGCGCCTTCCTCGAACATTTTCCGAATGAAGGAAGATCTTTCTATGGCTGCTTTGATCTTTTCTGATACGGGCATAATTTGCTCTCCTGATTCGATGTTGTCAGTCGATAAGAATAACTTTTTGGGCTGAGTTGTCAACATAAAAGGTAACGATTTACGGCTCGCGGTAAATCATCTTGACACCATCAGGCGCTTTGCCTAATTTGGAAAGGGTCCCTTGCGGCCGTGCTGTTTTTGCCTTCCAAAATAATTATGAGAGCGTTCAGAGAGGTTGAATAATGGAAAACCATACCAAAAAGAAGCCGGTCATTGCTATTCTGACCGGCGGAGGAGATGTCCCCGGACTCAATCCCTGCATCAAGGCCCTGGTATGCCGGGCCATCGATGAAGGAATCAGGGTCGTGGGGTTTCGGCGTGGTTGGGCAGGTTTGCTGGAATATCATCCCGATGCCACAGGCCCGGATCTGGACCATTGTTTGCACGAATTTGACAAATCGGAAGTCCGAACCATCGACCGCGCCGGCGGGACCTATCTGCACACCTCTCGCACCAATCCGGGGGCGGCCAGGAAAAAGGATGTTCCGGATTTTTTGAAAGGCCACTTCGGGACGGATGATGAAGTAATCGACTTTACACCCCACTGCATCGGAAACCTGGAACGGTTGGGCATTGATGCGGCGATCCCCATCGGAGGGGACGACACCCTCAGTTTTGCGGCCAGGCTGGGCGACAACGGCTTTCCCGTCATTGCCATTCCCAAGACCATGGATAACGATGTGTTCGGCACCGACTACTGTATCGGGTTTTCAACAGCCGTGACGAGAGGGGTCGGTTTCATCCATGCCCTCAGGACATGCGCGGGGTCCCACGAAAGAATCGCCGTCATTGAACTGTTCGGGCGCTACTGCGGTGAGACCTCGCTCATCAGCGCCTATCTGGCCGGTGTGGATCGGGCTATTATTCCCGAGGTGCCTTTTGACCCGGAAAAACTGGCAAAACTGATTATGGAAGACAAAAAGGCCAATCCTAAAAATTATGTGATGATCACCATATCGGAAGGGGCCAAGCTCGTGGGCGGAGAGATGCTTCTTTCGGGAGAAAGTGATGCCTACGGTCATCGCAGGTTGGGGGGAATCGGCGAGGAAACAGGCGAACTGCTCAAGAATCTGACCGGGCAGGATGTGTTGAACCAGCGGCTTTCCTATCTGATGCGGAGTGGCGCGCCGGATTCCCTGGATCTGATGGTGGCGGTCAATTATGCCAATATGGCCATCGATCTTTTTCTAAAGGGCGTTTTTGGCCGACTCGTGGCCTTGAGCGGCGGTGTGTATACGGATATCCCTTTGGGAACCGTCAGTACGGGCCAGAAACGGGTCGATGTGAGGGAGCTCTACGATGTGGACGCCTATCGACCCAAAATCCGGCATGTGAGCGGAAAACCCATGTTTCTTTATTAATGTGTTGCGCGGACAGGAGATAGCATTTTGTCAAATCAGTTTTTCAGTATGAGGAACCTGAAATTTCTTCTTTACGAGGTCTTTGATGCAGCCTCGTTGACCCGGCATCCCTACTACGAGGAGTACGATCGAAAGATGCTGGATATGGTGCTCCAGGCTGCGGAGGAACTGGCCCGGGGGCTTTTGTGGCCCTATTACCAGGAAATGGACCGGAACCCGCCGGAACTGGTGGACGATGTGGTGAAAGTGCACCCCTCAGTCAGGAAAACGCTGAAAGAACTGGGCGAAGGGGGATGGATCGCCATTACCGTCCCCGAAGAACTGGACGGGCAGCAACTTCCCGAGATTATCGCGGACAGCTGCAAGTTTATTTTCTGTACCGCCAATTATTCCGGTGCCGCTTTTTCTGGGCTGTCGGACGGGGCGGCCCGCCTCATTGAAAATTTTGGGAGCAGGGAACTTTATGACGCTTTTGTTCCCAATATGCGAAGCGGACGGTGGCAGGGGACCATGGCCCTGACGGAACCGGAGGCGGGAAGTTCACTGTCCGATATTACCACCACGGCTGAACCCACCGAAGACGGGTACTACAAAATTCAGGGACAGAAGGTGTTTATTTCGGCGGGGGATCATGACGGGGTTGAAAACATTGTACACCTGATGCTCGCCAGGATTAAAGGTGCGCCCCAGGGTGTCAAAGGGATTTCCCTGTTTGTGGTACCGAAACAACGGATCAGTGAAAAGGGTGAGTTGGTTTCAAACGATGTGGTTGCCTCCGGAATCTTTCATAAACTGGGTTACCGGGGATGCCCCATTGCACAGCTCAGTATCGGGGACAGAAACAATTGCCGGGGATATCTGGTTGGCGAACCCCATAGCGGACTTCGGTACATGTTTCAAATGATGAATGAAGCGCGGATCGGCGTGGGCATAGGGGCTGCCGCTTTGGCCACAGCCGCTTACTATGCTTCCCTGGACTATGCCTTTTCTCGAAAACAGGGACGGAAAATCGAGGAGAAAAACCCGTCTAATCCCCCCGTTCCCATCATTGAACACGCCGATGTGAAACGGATGCTGCTGTTTCAGCGATCGGTGGTTGAGGGGGCCTTGAGCCTGTTGCTGCAATGCAGTAAATATGTGGATCTTAAGAAAGTGGGAAGCGATGAAGAGAAGAAAAAGTACGCCCTTCTGCTGGATCTTCTCACGCCTGTTGCCAAGTCCTATCCTTCGGAAATGGGGGTTCTTTCCATCAGCCAGGGAATTCAGTGTCTCGGTGGCTCCGGTTACTGTGAAGACTACCCCCTGGAGCAATATTATCGGGATGCTCGGATTCATCCTATCCACGAAGGGACCACCGGGATTCACGGGATCGACCTTCTGGGCCGGAAGATTCCCATGAAAAACGGCAAAGCCCTTCATCTGTTTTGTGGGGAAGTCGAAACCGCCGTCGTAAAGGCGAAAGAGATGCCTGAACTTGAATCCTATGCTCGGCAGCTGTCGGAATTCCTGGAAAAGCTGAAAAAGGTCACAGCTCATCTGTCCCGTATCCAAAAGGAGCGGGGAATCGAACACGCGCTCGCCGATGCAACGCTCTATCTGGAATTGTTCGGAATCGTTGCCGTTGCTTGGCAGTGGCTCATTCAGGCGATTGTCATCGTAAAAGTATTGAACGGGGATCCGTCAAAAGCGGAAAAGGATTTCTATCAGGGTAAATTCTACACCTTCCGATATTTCTTCGGTTACGAACTGCCCAAGGCCGAAGGACTAGTCAATCGGATGATGCACACCGATGGTATGACCGTTCACATGAATAAGGATTGGTTTACAGATTAGACGCATTTTGTTTTGCAAGAGAGCCATTTTATGAGAAGAGTGAGTTTCTATGAAGATACTTTATGCCGAGATGAATGAAGCGATTAAATATTATGAAGGAGGGTTTGGAAACTTCAAAAACCTTGCATGGTGGACGGCCGTCGGGTAAAATCGTTTTACGGGTTTGGAAAATGCCCCAATTTTTGGAACAGCGAGTATAAGGGAGATCCCCCATGACGGTAGTGACGGATAAAATTATTGAAGAGGCTCTGATGATGCCTGCGGAGATTCGACTGAACATGGTGGAAAAGCTCATAACAAGCCTCAATTTGCCGATAGATGGGGAAATTGACCGGCTTTGGGCGGAAGAGGCTGAACGTCGCATATCCCAGATCGAATCCGGTGAGGTGAAACTCATTCCTGGTAAGGAGGTTTTTTCTCGGATACAGGCAAAGCACACTAAATGAAATTTTACTTCCATGAAGAGGCGGAAACTGAGTTTGACAAGGCTGTTGAGTACTATGAAGATATCCAACCCGGGCTTGGTCTTGAGTTTGCTCGAGAGGTGTATGGGACAATCAAACGTATTTTGCAGTTCCCTGAAGCATGGTCGTCCAATTCCAAGAATACCCGCCGCTGTCTGGTTAACCGCTTTCCTTTTGGCATCATATATCAATTCAAGCCTGGTATGGTTCGCATCATCGCGGTTGCCGATCTTCGACGTCGTCCAGGTTATTGGCTGAATAGGGCCTAAGGAGAGGCCTTTCATCAGAAATATTACCCTTACAATATCTTTCGTTTCACTGATGAAGACCAGCACCAAACGTGTGTTTAAATAAGAATTTAAACCAATCTGTACAACAACAAGGAGATTACCTGAATTCATGCCCATAGAAGGAGTTCGAAAACCCACGAAAAAAATTCATGTTGGAGATGTACCCATCGGCGGCGGCGCTCCCATCGCCGTTCAATCCATGACCAACACCGATACGAGGGATGTGTCCGGTACAGTGGCCCAGATTGAACGCCTGGCGGAGGCGGGATGCGAGATCGTTCGCCTGGCCATACCCGATGAAGCGGCGGTTGCGGCCTTTGCCGAGATCAAGAAGAAGGTCAAGCCCCCGCTCATTGCTGATATTCACTTTGATTACCGGCTGGCCCTGGGGGTTTTGAAGGCCGGCGCTGATGGTCTGCGCATCAACCCAGGCAATATCGGCGGTCCGGAAGCCGTGAAGAAAGTGGTTTCCGCGGCCCGGGAAGTGAAAGCCCCCATAAGGATCGGGGTCAACGCGGGATCGCTCCACCGGGATGTGTTGAAAAAATTCGGGGGGCCCACACCCGAGGCCATGGTGCATAGCGCCATGGAACATGTGGCGATTCT
>JABGPV010000271.1 GCA_018644785.1 Deltaproteobacteria bacterium
GCTGTAATGGTTAAGGGCAGGCCTTATGAAATTACCCCGTTCAGAGGGCAAACAAACACTTTGGAAGAAGATCTTTCAAAAAGAGACCTGACCATCAATGCCATGGCCCTGGATTCGGAAACCGGAACGCTTTTTGATCCTCATAACGGCTGCGGAGACCTTCGGGATAAAGTCATTCGTGCGGTAAACGACCCGGAAGATCGCTTTCGGGAGGACCCTTTAAGACTTATGAGGGCCGTACGGTTTGGCGCACAACTGAATTATAAAATCCATAGGGACACCTTGTCGGCGATCTCAATCTCAGCCCCGCTGCTTTCCACCGTCGCGCCGGAACGGATTCGGGACGAACTGCTGAAAATTCTCATGGTCCCAAAACCATCCGGATCCTTCAACACCCTGGCAACAACCGGGCTTCTTGAATCCTTCATATCGGAGCTTCTTGAAGGACGGCTAAAAAGGCAGAACCACTATCATCGCTACACGATCTTAAAACACATTTTGAAAACCGTGGATCATGTAAAGCCCGACCCATTGCTGCGGGTGACAGCCCTTCTTCACGACATCGCCAAACCCCGCATACGAACAAAAATTGACGGCATATGGCGGTTTCACGGCCACGAAAAAGCGAGCGCCCTGCTGGCCGAAGAGATCATGAAGCGACTGAAATTCAGCAACGACATGATTCGGAACGTTATCCATCTGATCAAAAACCATTTGATCGGATACAACTCCCAGTGGAGTGACGCGGCCGTTCGGCGGCTGATTAAACGGGTTGGAACGGATTCCATCGGGGATCTGGTGGTTTTTCGCAAAGCCGATATTCTAGCCCATGGAAAGAACACCGGAAACCAGGATCTGCTCTCTCAGTTGGAGGGGAGAATCCAGGCACAGCTCTCATCTTCCCCTCCCATCCATGTTTCGGACCTGGCCATCGACGGCAATGAGGTCATGCAACTTACGGGGATTAAACCCGGTTCGGCCGTGGGAGAGATATTGAATGAACTTTGCAGCATCGTTTTAGAGCATCCCCAGTGGAATCGAAAAGAAAAGCTGCTGGAGATTCTCAAAGCCGGGAACACGGGCCACAGAAAAAAGAATCAAAAGAAGTAATAAACCCTGTCAACACACTCGACTAAGCGGGACACCTGTAACAGATTTCAGAAAGCACGAATAGCACTCAAATTGTCAAGTGGCTTTTCCATGCCAACGACAGTCACATTTTCACAAAAACCCAAGAATCGAAAAAACGACATTTGGCCATCATTGACGAGGCATCAATTCGATTTCATAAATCTTCGGCCAGCATTTTCCAGCGACGAAAAAATGTCCCGTTTCCCCGTCATGGGAAATTCCGTTTAACACAAAGGGATCTTTCAGGATGTCCGGGGCCGGATTGATCCCGCTCATATCGATCCATCCGGTCACGGCGCCCGTTTCAGGTGAGGCCCTCACAATCCTTACCGGTGAAGCGGCATCCCAAAATCCTGCACAAACACATTCAGACTGACCATGTTGTTTCCGGGCGTTGGATCGTCATCTTCTTCCGCAACCATCACCTTCAGGGTGTGCTCCCCAGGTGTTTCAGGGGTCCAGCGGCAATAAAAATCATTTTCTCCCGGGTTCAGGCCGAACGCCCGTTTTACCGAGAACACGTTGCCGTTGTCATAGAAAAAGACCTCCATGTGGGGTTTGACCGCATCGTCGACCGCGATCCTCACCTTTAGGCGGTAAGTGGTATGGGTGAAAAGATAATCGTCCCCGTATGTTTCACTTTCAGCGGTGGCTTGCACCTCCAGGCTCTCCGGTGTGATGGAGACCTCCCGGGTGCCTCCCGCGCCGTCCTCTTGAGGAAGCACTTCAGAGGCATCGCTTTTTGGGGAAAAGATTTTGAAGGAGTTGTCCCAGGGCCAATATCCCTGGTTGTTGGACGCGCAGGAGATGTTGCACTCTGCGGAAGCAGTATCCTTTCCCGTGGGGCATGGACCCGGGTCGGACTGGACATCCTTACCGGATTGATCCCGATAGTATTGATCCGCGGCATATAGCTCATGGATCTCGTCCTTAACATCGTTGTTGGGATCCACGGTCACGTAAATCACATAACTTTTGGCCGTATTCGGTTGATCCCCGCCAAGTCCGGAGGTGTCCCACTTCACATAGATGTCCCGATGCTCCAGGGGATCCAGGCCGTCCACCCATTTATCCCCTATCCAGTGGGTTGAGGGATCTGTGTCAAACCCCGGATCCCCGTCTTTCAGGTCCGGATCGAATTCCGCATAGTTGAATCGAACATGGAACCCCCCCGAAGGGGTGTCTAAACTATAGTTGTAGACCGTGGTCAGCACATAGACGATATCTCCCGCCGTGGGGGATGTGGCAACGAAGAGCTTATCTGTATCTTTTGTCTTGGGTTCGTTATGCAAGAGGAAAAGGCGCCTCATTCGGCTTCGGTCCTGTCTGTATTTTGAAAATGACCACGTTCCGTAATAAGTGGGATCCGTGTCAGATTTTGTCCAGAAAAATTTCTTGGGAAGGTTAAGCGACAGGTCCGGATACCCATGGTAATGTCTTTGCCACCAGACCCCCTGTGTGGAGCCTGTCGGGTCTACCGCCTGGGCCATCTTCAGAGTTCCGTCTTTTGTTGAATAAACAGCGGGTTTGAATTGATATGCTTGATCTGCATTCGCGTCACCGGGCATATTTATTGACACACCTTCTGAGGATGACATTGTCTCTTTCGAAACATCTCTATCTGACCAAGTCTTGCCAATGTGAAATGAAGCATCAAGATTTAAGTACCATTTTTGTTTCTCAACAATTTCATAAGCTGTTGCTTGGAATCCAAGTTGAAAGTCAGCATTATAGCTCCATGTGTGGCTATGGGATTTTTCCGTCACTGTCCAATCGGTGCTGGCCCACTCTATTCCTATTTCCCCCTTTCCGGTGCTCCACTCCTGTGTTGAAAGCACACTCATAACTGAATCAAGGTCATGATGGTGACCGTCCTCATCTTTAACAGTATAGCTTCCCTTATCTTCAGGGAACGCTTCATCACTAATCTGCGGATAGGAGAGTATATTACCGTTTTCATGAGAAGGCTGATAATAGTCCGACATATCGCAGCCCCAGCCATTAACCTTGGACTTTACGGGACCCGGCATCATGACATCATAAAATGTGTTTAAACCATTTTTATCTTTTAAGCCTATTATTGGGAATCGCCATATATCAATCAGTTTGAAGTGGACTTGCACATAGTCGTCGCGATCCGTATGATATTCGCATTGACTTTGGCTTGACAAATAAGCACCGTTCAGTTTCTTGGTTACACTGTTATAGTCAAAACTGGTTTTCACACTCTCCTTGGTAGTAATTTCCGCTTTTTCTTCTTCAACACCATCCCTTAGTGTTTGTTTGGAGGAAGCTTGCAAGGAAGCGCCCCAACCAAAATTTGTGCTATCTTGATGAGTGTTTGTAAATGTTGTGCCCTGTTTATCTGTAAAAGTGGAGTAAAAATTCCTTTGCCTGCTTATCCGAAAGATCTGCCACTTTCCACCCTCATCAGGGAGGTAATCCAGATGTTTTGGCGGCTCCTGGATTATATGATCCGCCCTGAGCATGCTGGGGATGACCAAGTGAATGGGAGCACCCAGGTAGTACCCCTTCCCGTCCCTGTCGGAAGCCACAATGGGAATACTCATGAATTGCTGATCCGAGGTCCTAGGTTGGCCGGGATGAAAATCCCCCTGGTATTTCAAACTCAGTTTAAGGCTTTCGTCCAGATCGAAGACCGCGAATTTCGGCTGTTGGTTATCGGCCCATGAAACCGCCAACTGCTGGCGCACCTTATCGGCATCCAGGCCCTTGAAGTTTCCCGAGGTTATCTTGGGGATACAGGTATTGTCCGGGCCATAAACGATTTTTTCATGGCCCGGATCAATAAAGACGTTAGCAAGCTTGGGGTTAAAATCGTCGTCCACTTCAAAAGTCATTACATTGATATAATACTGCTCGTCATTCCAGGGGATGCAGGCCATGGCGATCTGCCTTCGAGCCGTGGAAAAGCCTCCCGTGGGGTTAAACTTAAACAATCCCGAAGTGATGGTAGCCCCCCTGACGCTGCCATAAAGTTCGCCTGGGCCCATGGGAAGATCCCACTGTCCGCTCTTCTTCATTTTGAGATTCTTATCGGTGGTGAGTATCCATAGTTGGGGCGACAGGCTCAACAAGTCATATGGGTCCCCCATTTGAAAAGAGGAGATGCAAACGGCGATTTCATCGATGCCGTCTCCGTTGAAGTCCCCCGAGGTCAGATCAACAACGTTGTACTGCCAATTGCCGGTTACATCGAAACCGTCGGTGTAAGCATTTTTAAACGTCAGTCCGCTGTTATCATAATCAAACGTATCGATCTCATATTTCTGATTGCCCCCATGGCTGTCCGCGGTCCGAAACCCCACGGCGATTTCACAGACCCCGTCATCATCATAGTCCCCCAGGGCAACGGAAAAATGGGGCCGGGTGTATTCGTTGTGTTCAGTGGAATAATCAAGGTTATAAATTTCATCGTTCCAAGACATCCGTTTCAGATCCTTGTCGAGAACCACCACGATTAGATCATCTCCAACCCCGTCTGACTTAGTATCTTCATACCGCCGAAAAACCACGACGATTTCATCATTATATTCACCATCATCATTCAACTTCCGATCCACATCCCCCACGGCAATATCGATGCTGTAATAATCATTATGAGAGGTATCGTCGGGAAAATCGATATTTGAAAACGCGCCGGTGGCCTTGGTGTTCACGTCGGGGTTATCCACCAAAAACACATACGGTTTGTTTTTCTTGCCATCGATAGTGTAGAAAGCCCCACCACACTATCCTTTTCAGGCGTGAGCCTTCCGGAGGCTATGGCCGTGGGCGAGATGACGTTCTTGTTGATCTCCCCATAATCCGGTTCGTTCAGTATGGCGGAATTATGGTTGTGCCAGGCGGTAAGATCGGTGTTGTCTGGCGTGTTCCAGTTTCGGGTCAATGTATGGTCGCCCATATTCCCGAAAAGGGTACACAGGTAATCGTCCTTCAATAGATAAAGGCGGCTGGGGTTTTTGACCGGGTTGGTTGCTCCGGGACGGTAATCCGATTCGGTGGTATCGGTCTTTTCAAGGAATGGTGGATTTTCTCCCCGAGCCGGCCCTGATATTTGAAAAACACCTGAAAAAACAATCAACGCCGCCATGATCAACATCAACCCGGAATGTCTCCCTTGTTTCATTATCCTCTCTCCCTGTTTAAAGTTTTTTTCAGCATATAGACTTGCTGAGTAAAATACCACTTGAGCCGGACCACCTGTTCCGGCACATTAGTGGACAAACATTAACTATACACCCAACCGATGCAAATGGTCACACAAAAAAATCACTAAAATGTACCGGATCGGAAAATATGTACCTTGACATCCTATGTTGAAAGTACATATCGTTTGAGATATTTCCTTTGTGGGATATCATGGGCGCCGGGTATCAGGCCAAAGGGGTATGCCGCCCCTATCATGATTGCACCATGAAATCAAAAAGGTATCAACAACTTCTGTCAGGTATGTCAAAGAGCCATCCGAAAAACCATTTTAGAGAACATGGGGGATTTCAATGAAAAATCTTGATTCTCTCGCTGAAAAAGGACCGCTCACGGACTTCAAAACCCGCTTGAAGGCCCAATCCCATACGCCTTCTGAACTGTTTCTGGCCGTCCGCACCGCCCTATTGTGGAAACAGGCGGAAAAAGCCCGTCTGCTTTTTGAAGCAGGGGTGGGCCCTCTAAAGGAAAATGAAGAAAAAGATCAATTGCCGACCCATGCGGCCTCAAAAAAAAACAAGCCGGTTCTCCGGATGTTCCCTCCGGGAACATAGGGACGTTCTTGATTTATTGACTTTCCGACAGTATTTCCTCTATATCCTCTTGTCCCAAAAGTTTCTGCCCGCGCAAAATTGCCCTGCTCACCGCTGACGGGCTGACACCGAGTTCTTCGGCAATGGAGACGGAGGGAAACCCAAGCTTACGCGCTCCCACGTAGCAGAGAACCGCACGTGCCTGCGAAATGCTGGCAACTTTGCTTCCAGATTTCAGGTCTTCTATCTCCAGACCGAAATGAGCACCGATTCTCTCAACCAATTGCGGCAGATCTATTCCCCTCTGCCTCAGTCGGGACTTCCGCTCCCAATCCTCGCCGGCTTCTTTCAATATGCGCTCAACAAATTCGGATCCGCCAAGGATCCGTTCATCCGCCCTCACCTTTTCACCCGAGCCCCGCAATTCTTTCAGGTTTTTCCATCCCCCCACGGAGCGAAGCAATCCACCGCCCACCAGTTCCGGGCTTCTCCCTTTTTCGGCCCCTTGGGCAACAAAGGAAAGGTATTGATGTTTTGCGTGTCTTTCAGTGGTTCCAAAATATCCCAGTACATAGTTTCTGTCTTGCCAG
>JABGPV010000272.1 GCA_018644785.1 Deltaproteobacteria bacterium
ATGCTCGTTTTATGCGCGAGTGCTCGGCATGACCGTCACTACCTTCCATGGCAGCAGGAAAGCGCTTTCTTTCGGTGTTCAAAAAATCAATCTCCACCCGTACGGAAAAGAGTTTGACCCAAAGGCACAGGCACCTACGCCGGGTTCCGCTGACCTATGCTTTGTTACGTCGGTGCCGATTCGTGATATCATCACGCATTTGGGGTCATGCGGCGTCAATTTGCTCGAAGGTCCGGTTCACCGAACCGGGGCAAGAGGTCCCATGGTGTCGGTGTATTTTCGGGACCCGGACGGCAATTTGATTGAAGTTTCCAACTATGAAAACGCTATGCCCGATAAGTAGTTCAGATAGTAGTTCAGATAGTAGTTCAGATGATTTCAATGGCTTGGTCAAGATCTGCGATTAGATCATCAACGTCCTCAATACCTACTGAAAGTCGTAATAGATTCGGCTGGACTTGGCTCAACGGCCCCTCCACAGAAGCCCGATGCTCCACCAGGCTTTCAACACCGCCAAGAGATGTGGCAGGCACGAATAGCTTCAGCTTTGTGGCCACCGCTTTTGCTTCCGTTGCACCTCCCTTCACGCAAAGCGATAACATGCCTCCGAAACCGTTCGTCATCTGGTGCTTGGCGATCACATGCCCCGGGTGGCTCTCAAGACCCGGATACAGCACCGCTTCTACCTTTCGGTGCCCCTCAAGATGCTGAGCGATTTTCAGTGCGTTGCTTGAAGAACGTTCAAATCTGATTGAAAGCGTCCGCATGCCGCGCAGTAGCAGCCATGACTCAAAGGCCCCCAAAACACCACCAACATGTTTACGAATAAACTTAATTTCTTCCCAGCGCTCATCCATCTCCCGGGTAACCAAAATGCCAGCAGTGACATCACTGTGCCCGTTCAGATACTTCGTTGCTGAATGGAAGACGAGATCAGCACCCAGATTCAATGCCTGCGTAGTAATTGGCGTGGAGACAGTGCAGTCTACGCCGAGAATAGCGCCAGCGTCATGGGCGGCTGCCGCTGCGTCGGCAATGTCAATTATGTCCCACGTGGGATTGACGGGTGTCTCAATCCACAAGATTGCTGTTTTGCCGGGCTTGATTGCTCGTCTCAAAGCGTTAGGGTCAGTTGCGTCAAACAGGGTGAGACCAATATTTCGTTTGTCGGAGATTCGCCTTAGCCAATCCTGTGCGCCGTGGTACATAATCGTAGGGGCCACAATATGTTGCCCCATGTTAACGGTTTCAAAGACGGCGGTGATGGCGGCCATTCCAGATGAGAACAGCCTCGATTCGGCACCGTTATCAAGCTTGGCGGCGAGATGTTCAACTTGATCATAAGTAGGATTCTGATAGCGGCTGTAGACATAGTCGCCAATGGGTTCATAGTCATCGCCCCGTGCAAACGTTGTCGAGGGATGGATTGGCGGTGTGATAGCTCCGGTCACGCCATCTACGAAATGCCCTGCCTGGGCAAGAATAGTATCAAACGAGCCTCTTTTCACATCAACGCTCCTTGTTGCTTGGTAGCAGAAACAAAATAATACCCACATTCGAATAAATTTCGGCTTCTAGTATCCCCATAATTCCTGTCCCATACACCCGAATCAATATCCTGTCTTAGGTTATTCAGCATTTCTTGGACATATGCTTGGTCAGCAAGCTGAAAATGGGAAATGCCCTGACGGAAAGCGGGATTAAAATACATTTCAGGATATCGCCATGATGAACAGAAAAAGCCATCTTGGATATCATAAGGAAGCGGAAACGGTATGATTTCAATACTGTTGTCTTGGGAAACAGTCTTTATCTTATCCACCAGTTGTTGGGTCGTTGGAAAATTTTCGTTATTTTGTCATAGATTGGACCGAAATACCGGGGCATCCAGAATCCTTCGGCCGATCTCCCTGGATCAGCGGTGAAAGCAACAAATTTCCCCTCCGGCTTAAGTACCCTGAATATTTCAGTTAATGATTTTTCCAAGTTGGCAAAATGGTGCATGGAAAGCGTACAATAGGCAGCGTCAAAAGTAGTATCAGGAAGCGGAATGTTTTCTGCTGCAGATTTCTTCCATTCAATATTCTTGTGCTTGCATGCTTTTGAAATCATTGCGGCCGAAGGTTCCACGGCTGTGACAAAATGGCCAAGTTCAGCAATTATTTTAGTATAATTGCCTGTTCCGGCGCCAATATCTATAACCTTCGATCCCGTTGGTAAATCAAGACAGTCTACTAATAATTTGACGATTCTCTCATCCGGTCCACGGGTGTCATTGTAATCTTTTCCGATAACATCATATCTCGCCTGTTCTGGCATCATCAATCTTCCTGCTAATGTACAATTAACCGGCGTCGCAGCTTCGTGACGTCCGTATTAAATGACTGGTTAAAGGCGCTTTGTGAATACTTTTTGTGTTTTAATTTCTTTATAGCCTTGGCTTATGTAGAACAAATGGGTTGATTCACGAATTTCATTGGCTCTAACACGAATCTTGTTCACTCTTTTCCTCGCCCAATTCTCTGCTTTTTCAACAAGGACTTTTCCTATACCTTTTCTTCTATCGTTTTCTGAAACAATGAGACTAACGACTTCTGCATATATGCCTTCGGCTAATCTTGCATCCAATAGAACACAAACGCTTCCAATGACGTTATTATGATTTTCAGCAATAAATATTTCCCCACCATTTTTATGAATTGTATTTATATTGTTTTCTAAATCAATCAATTCTACCGAGTAGCCAAGTTCTGCCATTAGATTCTTTAATTGCTCAAGATCACCTTTTTGGTATTCCCGATAGATTGGTTTCATTGATTTATGTGCAACTTTCCAATACGCTCGGATGCTATGAACGTGCATTCCTCTGTCTCAAATCCTCTGCATCTTGTCAAGGTCGAGAAATGTCTTCACCTTTTGAGCAATACTCAATATCTAATGAAAAATTACCATATGGTTCGCTGAATTCAAATAGAATTATCAATATTTTTCATGGACGTCATGCTTTTCTCTTTTGAGATTCAAGTTTCGGTGGTAAGGTACCGGGAGTCGATCTTCAGCGAGGATGAAATTGGATTGGTGGCTCACGGGAATCTGTGCTTCACGGGTCTTTAATGGACTTGTCTTTATGACTTACGCTGCGGCGGTACCCGTTCTTCAAAAAGAATGGCAGATGTCCGGCTCGGCGGCAGGTTCCATTGCCAGCGGATTCCAGTTGGGGTACGCTGTATCATTAGTGATCTTTTCCACCCTTTCTGACAGGATCAGCCCCAAGCTTCTGTACCTGTTTTCCATGTCTTTTTCAGCCCTCTGCTCTCTTTGTTTCGCGGCTTTTGCCCGCAGCTACCTATCAGCGCTTCTCCTCTATACTTCGGTAGGCATCACCCTTGGAGGGACCTATACAACGGCGCTTATCATACTTTCCGATCGCTATCCCGAAAAAAAAAGGGGTATGGCTATTGGGTTCTTTATAGCAAGCACATCCCTGGGTTATGCGTTGTCTCTGCTATTAAGCGGTATTGCGTTGCCTGTTGGGGGCTATAAGCTCTCGTTTTTTTTGACCTGCCTGGGTCCCCTCGTGGGTTCGATCCTCGCTTGGATCACCCTTTACAGGACCCATGTCCCCCCGGCGAGGCGCCGGGAAGGGCGGACATTTACCAAAGAGGTCCTTGATGCAACAGACCCGCCAGACTGCTGATCAGTGGTTACACCTTTCACAGTTGGGAACTTCTCGGGATGTGGGCATGGACGCCGGCCTTCCTTACAAGCTGTCTGGCTGTCGGAGGGAAAGGGGGATTGGCTGCCGCCGGACTTGGGGCCTACGCCTCATCGCTATTTCACGGGATCGGTCTAATTGCATCTTTTTCAATGGGGGCCTTATCAGATCGTCTTGGCCGTGCCAAAGTAATCATCATGCTTTCCGGTATCAGTACGCTATGCTCTTTTCTCTTTGGATGGACCATCGGGTGGCCTTTTATCGTAATCATCGGAATAGGCCTCATTTATGGGTTTTCCTCCCTTGGGGATTCTCCGGTATTCTCGGCCGCACTCACGGAGATCGTTCATCCCGCCTACCTGGGGGCCGCCTTTGGATTGAGGTCCTTTTTAGGATTTGGGGCCGGGGCAGTTTCGCCCATTGTGTTCGGTGTGGTGCTGGATTGGACAAACCCCTCCCTGTCCGCACACATCCCATACACCACCTGGGGGTGGGCCTATGGCATCCTGGGGATGGGGGGGTTGGGCGCCCTCTGGACAGCGGTTATGTTAGGTAGAGAGAAAATTCCGGAATAAGTAGATCGGGCTCGACCAGGCCATGTGACCGTCTTCCTGAATAAGCTTGACAAAGATCGGGTTGTCCTTTTTTCCTATTAAATCGATTTCACGTTCAATGGTAATTGAGCGATGCTGGTTTTCGGAGGGCAGCCTGAAAATCCGAATCGAGCGGGGCAGGACCCCGGAGTTGTCAAATATCCTGTCCTCATAACCGATTTCTTTAACCGGTATTTCACACTTGATGAGGGGTGTGTCCAGTTTAAGAACACCGGCTGCTGCCTCCCGAAGACGCAATTCAAAACCACCGATATTGCCCGTCGTCAAACCTTGCCACTGGAGCCGGTTCTGGTCGATACATTTCAGCTTCTTATCGGGATTGAAGAAACTGATCGGTCGAAAATCTACTATGCCATTTTCCGTCAACGTGGCTTCGCCGTCCCAGATCACCTGGCGGAACCGGCCTCGATACTCCGCTCCTTCCCAGATAACACAGATTCGATCGCCCAATTCACCGGGAGAATAGGGTCTGATTTCCTCAATAATATGAGGCCCGTTTTTGATGATGATCCGCTGGACTGGAGCAGATGCCAAAGCGTCAATCCGAAGGAGCGCCTTTCCTTCTTTTATTTGAACCATATCCCCCATCATGGCCCGGTTTGTCTCGTTCCCCTGGAACTGTCCGGTTGCAGGATTTTCCTGGTACACGGTACCTCCTTGAGGAAAGACTGCCCTCACATCCAGCAGGAGGCGACAACCGGTTGTGGCATAGTGCCGCCGTTTACGCAGACACTCGATGATCGCTTCACGACTCAGCTCCGGCATCAGAAGGCAGGTCAATCCACCGATTGCCCCAAATAGCGAAGCTCCGGGATAGCTTGCGCCCGGCCGCCCCTTGTGATCATCACTGTTGGCGACGATTCCCACGCGATGCCCCATTTCAAAAGCATCGTTCAGTAACCATTCAAAGGTTCCCCAGGATGAATGAATTTCCATAGATCGTTCAAACCGGCCATTGTGAGCCAGTTTCACATCCGCATAGCGGCCGCCGCAATGGGCAAAACAGATCACATCTTCCCTGTGCTCTAAAAAAGCCTGAAACAGCTCCCCAGCAGTGGCGGCATCCGTATGAATATCGCTTTTATCCGGAACGAGTGCATGGGATGAGCGTCTGATTTGCCCCCCTTCTGAGGTAAAGTAGACATTTCGGTCACCACCGAGGTGGGTGTTGCCGGACCATTCATACCCCGGCAATGTGATAAAGCGGTCTTTCTCATTGAATTCGGCATTCAGCGTGTTCAGCTTTGACCAGAATGAATTGGTGATTTGAAAATCGTTTCCCTGATGGCCGGTCGCATCCAGAAAAGCCAGGTCCCGGGCAAATTCAAAATATCTTCTGGCACTGTTGGTTCCGATGGTCTCCTCTGATTGACCATGCAGATCGGCCCAGAAATTATAAAGTTCGGAACCCTCAGCAATCCTCATGGGGTTGCTTTCACAGAGGCAGTTGCCGGAAGGATCTTCAACCCGAATTAAAACATCGCCTGGTTTTTCCACACTCAGGTTATGGACCGTCTGCACGAAATCGCCGGGCCTGAAGGTGACGGTTTCCGGAAGACCCTTGACCGAACCATTCGCACTGAGATGAACGGTTGTGTCAAATTTACTGGTTGGATTTCCCCAGCGGTCCACGGCTTTGAGTTTTAGCTGGAACTTTTCGCCGGCCTTTCTTTTGGTCGGCACTACCGCGATCCATTTTTCAGGACTCCCTGGAACTATCCTGATGATCGGTTGTTTCCATATTGGCTGGTAGACACAGGTCGCAATGGGGTCGACCAGCACATGAAACTCAAACGAATCTTCACAAAAGGTTTGCAGGCGTAAACCCGGAGCGCCTTTTCTTGTGTCTCCGAATCGAATGGTAATCGTATCCCCCTCACTAAGAAAGCCGTTTACCACTTTAATGTAGAGTGTGCTCCCCCAGGGGCGGACATTGCCTTTGCGGTCGTAGCGGTACTGGAGTACAGCGTTGTTGGATGCTTCAATTGTTGTATATCCAACGGCCTCCGGATTTTCAAATTGAGGCCTTGACTGATCAGAGGCAAAACGAAAGCAGACCCGCATGGAACCTGAGTCATCGATACCATATTTACCCGCCGTATATATCAGTGTGAAGGTCTGGAACGATCCGGCTTCAAATTCCCCGG
>JABGPV010000273.1 GCA_018644785.1 Deltaproteobacteria bacterium
CGCCCCCGAACGGGGGCGTCATCATTTTTTTTCAGACCTTGGATTGAAACTATGGAAGCTTGTTAATCCAGTCTCCACCCTTAAACCATTTCTCCTGCAATTCTTTCAAATCTCCGCTCCCTGCCATGGTACCCAGAAAATTCTCAAGCCAGTTGGCCAGTAGGGTGTCATTCTTCTGAATGGCAATGCCGATGGGCTCATAGGTAAAAGGCGGCACAACCGAAATCAGATTATAGTCGGGGTTCCGGATGACGGACAGCAGACAAATGGGGTAATCCGCGATCATGGCGTCCGCTTTTCCCTGAAGGACCATGGCAACGGATTCGCCGTAATCCTTTGCCAGTAGCAGGGTGGCCTTTGGAAAAACTTTTTCCACGAATACCTGACTGGTTGATCCCCGCAGTGCCGTCAGCTTAGTGGAGGGACTGTTCACTTCCTCGGGCTCTTTGGCGGCGGCGGCCCATTTCTCTGTGGTCAAAAAGGTTTTGCCTGAAATAAAATAGGGCCCCACAAAGGCGACTTTCATGTTCCGCTTGCCGGTGATGGTCATACTGGAGAGAACCATGTCCACTTTTCCCGCTTCAAGGGCCGGCAGAAGCTCCGCAAAAGGCATGGTTTTAAATACTGCCCTCACACCCATGGCAGCGGCCATTTGGTTGGCCATATCCGGTTCCAGTCCAATGACATCGCCGCCCTTTGTGGTCATATTCATGGGCGGCATGCTGCCGGCGGTTCCAACAACCAATTGTCCGCTTTGAGCAATGCGATCAAGGGTGGTGACCGGTTGGGCGGGTGTCCCTTCTCCCTTTGTGGTCACACATCCCGGTACCAGTGTCAGGGCTAACAATAATGCGATCAAGATTCCTGCTTTCTTCATGCTCTTTTCTCCTTTTTTCCTGGATTTTGATGGTTAGATTATTCCGATGGTTTAAAAACACTCCGCACTCAATACTCCATTTTCACTGTGATTGCAAAAAGAATCATCGTGTAATTCTCATATGGGAATTCCAGGAGCGTAGACAGGGCATATTGACATCTGACCTTTAAACTGCTAGCCATAAATTAAAATGGGTAACAAAATGAAATCACCAGGGGATATTGAGCATACCGTTTCTTCAATCTGCGCACGGCACAAGGCTATTGCAGCGTCATACATCTTTGGTTCAGTTGCCAAAGGCGAAAAAGAAGAACCGGGGGATATCGATATTGCTGTGCTGCTTGAGAGGACCCATCTGAAATCATTCCCAATTCCTTCACTCATTACTGAATTTGAAAAAGCCGTGGGTTGCCGCGTTGATGTGGTAGTGCTGAACCGTGCCGGTGAAATCCTCAAATACGAGGTGCGCCGGTCGGGCAAACTGATATTTGAGCGCTCGCCCGAGCTGCGCAAGAAAGTTGAAATCCAGGGGCGAAAAAGCTACGAAGACTTCTTAAACCTGCACAAGCGGTATGTGCGCAAGGTCCTTTACGGTGGTAAAAATGGTTGATCGGATCTTATTAGAGCGTATCTTAGCTGAAATCACTTCAGAGGTTAATGACCTCAAGAATGCGAATGATATAACGTGGGAAGTTTACAAAACAGACAAGAGGACCCGCCGTTTTGTTGAGCGCACGTTACATATCATTATCGAGGCGTGTATTGATGTTGCCCAACATATCATCTCTGACGAGAAAATGAGGGAACCTTCGAGTTATCGTGACACTTTTACCGTTTTGGCAGAAAACGGCGTCCTTCCTCCCGGTGATCTTGAAAGATTTGAGAATATGGCGTCTTTTCGCAATCTGCTGGTCCACTATTATGAAAGAGTGGATGAGGAAATAGTGTACGGGATCTTCAAAAAGGACTTACCCGACTTTGAGTTCTTTGTTGGAAGAATCGTAGAATACCTAATCCGGATAAATTAGATGATTTGAGATTCTTGAAACCACAATCCCTATTTCGCTGTGTAAGGGTCTCGGAAAAAAATAAATCTGCCAGATTGCGCCGTATTATTGGTTCGTATACAAGGCGCATTCGCCAGTGCATATTTGTGGATATGTGCTGGCGGGTGCAACGCAGTAGACGGGCCAAAGGACAAGCAAGATGGTGGATGTATTTTTTGCCGAGGCCCTATAACCCGTCAAGATTAATTTCTTCCACGACTGCCGGCCCAGACCGGTTGGTGGGGTGGAATGAGCCTGCGAACGAAACTTCTACTTCGCAACCATATCCCCGTAGATGGCAAAATAGCGAACAACGTTGTGCCGAAGGATTCAGGGTTATTGATGAACGGGATGAACCCGAACCCGGCGGTGCTCAAAGATCCCTATTTTCGGTAACGGGTAATAGCGGTTTATAAAGAAAGATCGCCAGCCCTCCCGCCAGATACATGCTCAACCCGAACACCCCGGACGTTACAAACATTGAGCTGTAGAAATCTCCCATGGCATCCTGGACCAGCAGGGCAATGGTCATGGCCAGCGTGCTGTTGCGCAGCCCGGTCTCAATGGAGATCGCACGGGTCTGGTAATTATTAATCCGAAACAGTTTGGGAAAGAGAATGCCGAAAAGCATGCCCAGCATGGTCAGGGAGAAAATGGTTGCATAGAATTTAAAACCGTAGCGGGCGGTGTCGGCAAAAGCATGCAGGTTGCTCAAAACACCGACGATGATCAGAACCAGTAGAGAAATAATCCCGAGAGCTGAAAAAAACGGGGTGGCTTTTTCCGCCAAGGACTTCCATTTTCCCCGGATCGCCATTCCGACCATCAGGGGGATAATCACGAGTATTAAGATGGTCTGGATAACGGCCTTTACCGGAATGGCGATCTCGGGTATATCCGCGCAGTACAGGGCCAGCAAGAGGGGCGTCAATGCGATGGACATGACCGTGGAAAAAGAGGTGAGTGAGATGGAAAGGGCCAGATCGCCTTTGGCATAATAGGTCATCAGGTTTGAAGTGACGCCGCCGGGAATCGCCGTAATCAGGATCATTCCGACGAAGATAAACGGGTACTGCTCATGAAAGCCCAGCAGACGCCCCAGGCACATGGCCAAAAAAGGCATAAAACCGAATTGCAGAATTTCCCCGAGGATGATTCCGCGCGGTTTTATGAAAACCAATGCGAACTCTTTGAAGGTCAGGGTCATACCCATTCCGACCATGACAAAAAACAACATCAAAACGATACATATCTTGAATATGCGGTCGAGTCTCATCTGCTCGGGCCCGGATATGAGTTTGGCGATTTCGTAGGCTTCACCATCGACCATCGTGCGCATGGTCTTCACTTTGAAAACCATTTTGTTGCCCGAAATTCCGTCCAGACCGGCATAGGGTGAATCCCCGCCTTCCGCCAGCGCTGAAGGATCCGCGGGCAAGGAGAGGATATAAAGTTCTCCGTTTAATTTGCGCAGAAGGTAGATGCGGGCTTCACTGCCGGCGTTCTTTTCCTTAATGCATGTTACGATCCTCAAATTTCCCACGAATTCCGTTTTATCGGCCCGGTCCCAGTCCATATTCCTAGAATTGTTGTTCAGTCTGTCAAACAGGGAGCTGTCGCCCTTGCCGATGCCGATCCCGGAAAGCTTCCGGTAAAGCGCCTCGTCTGAGCCATCATTTGCGAAACCTGTCGCAGGCAGCGATGCCGTCATCATCATAAAGAAAACAATAACCCACTGAGCCATTCGAAAACCGGATTTTTTCAACATTTTCTCGACTCCTCATTTATCCCCCCCTGACTCTCTTTTCGCTTCTTAAGGTCCAGGGCGGCTTTGAAGCCCTTTTCCCGAATGACCTTTATTTTCAGTCGGGTCTCATTGAGTTTAAAAAAGCGCTTCCCGTATTTGCGTAGCCGATCCTTTCGGATCTCGAACCCCAGCCCGGGTTTTGTAAAGGGATGAAGCATCCCGTCCTTATCCGGGATAATGGGATCAATAATCCCTTCTCTGAATTCCGGAATCCAGGAAGGCTCTTCCAGGGGGAATTCCAAGAGTAACTGATTTTCCGGGTCGGCCAGCACCATGTTCCAATTGATACGAAATCCGATGCCGTTGGTCCAGGTGTGGGGTGTGAAAAGCCGATCTTTCCGGCGGCACATCTCCATGACCCGGTGAACCTGGGCAATGCCTCCGGCAAAGGTCGCATCCGGCTGGTAGATATGAAAACAGTCTTTCTCAAACATGATTTTTATTTCATCCCAGCCGTAGTTCAGTTCGGCGCCTGCGATTTTTACCCGCGACACCTTCTTCAGGGTGGCATTGCCGTCATAATCCCTTGAATCCAGGGGTTCCTCCAGCCAGTCGATCCCATTGTCGAAGCACGCGGCGGCAAAGGCAGTCGCACGCTCAAGATCCCAGGCCGGCACTTGGTCCACGATGGAGACCAACCACCCCTGGTTTGCGTCCACGCCCAGAACGAGTTTGTCCCCCACCCCTTTTCGAATGGTCTCAATGTGAAAGATATCATCTTTAAGTTCGGCATTCTTTACGCGTAGTTTAGCGGTTTTAAAACCGCGCTCTTGCATGGCCAGAAGTTCCTGGATGCGCTGCTCCGGTGGATGCATCTCTCCGGTTGAAAGGTAGACCGGCACCGGTCGCGCCTTTCCGCCTAGCAGTTCATAAACCGGTTTGCCTTTGGCTTTGCCTAAGATATCCCAGCAGGCCGGTTCTATCCAGAAGTTGCGCCAGCCCAAGAATCCGGCCTGTTTCAGAAGACTCTGAATGCGATCGATATCCGTGGGGTCGGCCCCCATGAGGTAGCCTCCCAGCAGATCGCCCAGGCCGGCTCTTTCCTTACCCATGGCCGAGCCGGCCGAATAGCCTTCAATGCCGTCGTCGGTGACGATTTTAATCAGGGTAAAGCGATTGTGCGTCTGGGGATACCCCGGTATCCAGGTGGGCCAGAATGTCTCTTTGAGGGGGATGGAAACATGATAAAGCTCAATGGCGGTGATTTTCATCGGTTCTCCCTTTTGTGTGCAAAGTTGGTGTATAAAGAACCCTTTAATAAAAATTACACCATCGACTCTAATATGTAAAGGGGCATCCACTTTCCGTTACTACACAACAAGACGGTGAGGGTGGAAAAACAGACCATGGAAGCAAAGACCACGAACATGCTTGATCCACAAGGGTAAATCCCATATACTCCGAGCCTGGAAAAGGGCGTCTTATTACTTCACCTTATCAACCGGATGGAGGCTCACATGGACTACAAAAACCGGATTACGGACATTGAACAACTCAACCGGGAGATTGAGCCTTTTCGTCCTATTTCCAATCCGCATGTTCTGCGCCAGCTGAAGGACTATTTTCGTATTGGCCTGACCTATGCCAGCAATGCCCTGGAAGGTAATTCTCTGACGGAGACGGAAACCAAAATCGTGATCGAGGATGGGGTTACCGTCGGTGGCAAACCTCTTCGCGATCATTTTGAAGCAATTGGGCATAGCGAAGCCTACGATTTTGTATACAAGGTGGCCAAAAGGGACTCGATTATCGAAAACGATATTCGAAAGCTGCACCGGCTTTTTTATTATCGGATCGATTCAACAAACGCAGGCAGGTATCGCCGGAAAAAAATTATCATCACCGGTACGGATTATATCCCCCCCCCACCAAACGAGATATCTGAATCGATGAAAGTGTTTGTCGAACAAATAGCATTCAAGCGCTCGACGATTCATCCTGTCGAGTTTGCTGCCTGGCTGCATTTGGAGTTGGTCGCCATCCACCCGTTTATCGATGGTAACGGCCGCACTGCCCGCTTGTTAATGAACATGGGCTTAATGCAAACGGGATATGTTATGAGCATTATTCCCCCGGTGTTAAGGAACGATTATCTGACCCGTTTGCGCCTGGCTCAAACCGGACAAAAAGACGAAGGACCGTTTATCAATTTCATTACAAATGTGGTGTATGAATCAACAAAGGATTATTTGCGATTGTTGCGATCACTGGTGTAATCCCGGCTAAAAGAGGCCAGAAGTCAGTTGCACAACAGCGCTTAACAGTCTGAACCTCAAGAAATGGCAAGTGAATGTTTGATGGATTGAAATTGGCGGATCTGCCGGCAGAAAGTTGCGGTATTCTGAGAAACGCGTCCAATACCAGGCCCACCATCCGGATCGTTGAAAGAAACGGGATTCGTGCGGTGGTCAAGGATTTCAGCAAAAACAGATTCCTTTTCAGAAATATTGTGGGTCGGTTTCTCATCTGGCGGGAGGCAAAAGCCTACCGAAAGCTCAGCGGCATCAAAGGGGTGCCTGAGTTCTACGGTGTCATCGGCGGCCTTGCCCTGGCAATTGAGGAAATTCCGGGCAGGAGCCTCGAAAATCTTGAAAAGGAGATGCACCTTCCCCACACGTTTTTTGAATCCATGGAAACCCTGGTCAATGCCTTTCACCAGCGGGGACTGGCCCACTGCGACCTGAAACGGGCGCCCAATACGCTGTTGGGAGACGATGGGATGCCTTATAT